>NZ_JAFMPL010000007.1:0-158400 GCF_019038455.1 Nocardia noduli | reverse complement strand
CCTCCGGCGCGGCCGAACGGTCCGGGATATCGGTCGAGCGGAACGTCGCACAGCGTCGTCCCACCCCATCCGCGGCAACCCAGCGGAACCTCGCACAGCGTCGTTCCGCCCCGTCCAGGTGAGCCGATGCGCGGTTCGCCGCAGTCGAGCGGAACCTCGCACGGTGCCGCGCCGCCGCACGGAACACCGCAGTCGAGCGGGAATTCGCACGGTGCGGTTTCGCCGTATCCGGGCACCTCGGCACCTGCTCCGCCTCAGGCGAGCCCATTGCCGCACGGTTCGCCGCAGTCCAGTGGAACCTCGCACAGCGTCGTTCCGCCTTATGGTGGCGCGCCGCCGCACGGTTCGCCGCAGTCGAGTGGAACCTCGCATGGAGTCGTTCCGCCGCATGGTTCGCCGCAGGCGAGTGGGAGTTCGCACCGTGCGGTTCCGCCGTATCCGGGCACCTCGGGACCTGTTCCGCCTCACGCGAGCGTGCCGCCGCACGGTTCGCCGCAATCGAGCGGAACCTCGCACAGTCTCGTTCCGCCCTATTCGGGCACGTCGGCACCCCTTCCGCGTCGTCCCGGTGAGCCTGTGCACGGTTCGCCGCAGTCCAGTGGAACGTCCCACAGTGTCGTCCCGCCTCATGGGGGCACGTCGTCGCAGGGTTCGCCGCAGTCGAGCGGGAATTCGCACGGTGTGGTTCCGCCGTATTCGGGTCCATCGGGATCCGTTCCGCCTCGGCCGGGCCCGCTACCGCACGGAGGGCCGCAGTCCAGTGGAACGTCCCACAGTGTCGTTCCGCCGCGTCCGCAGGGGCATGGTTCGCCGCAGGCGAGTGGGGCGTCGCACGGTGTCGTTCCGGGTGCGCCCGTTGACGGTTCACCGCAGGCGGGTGCTGCGTCGCCTGGCGTCCAGGGAGCGCCGCGGGCGCGCCATTCCGGCGGTACCGCGCACGGCTCGCGGCGACCGGATGTTCCGCACGGCGGACCCGAATCCGCGTCGGGGCGGGTCGGCGGCGGGCAGGGTGCGGAGGCGGCCGAGGAGCGGTCGGGTTCGACTGCCGGGCAACCGGATTCCGGGGCGCGGGAGACGCCGAACCGGAAGCGTCCGGTTCGGCCCATCACGATCGCGCTGCCCGATGCCAGGGTCCGGCGCGTTCGTCCGCCGGGTGCGGCCCCGTCCGCCGGGGGGCCGTCGGAGCCGCGGCCTCCGCCGTAGTGGTCCGCTGTCCATGTCGCGCCGGACAATCCGGAAATCCTCGGGCAACCGATGAGCACGCGACTGCTGCTATGGTTTCGATGTTTTCCGTGGTCGGGCGTTGCTCGAGCGCGCGTTCTTATGCTGTACGCCTGTTCATCGGTGGGTCCCGATGACGGCGGGAAGTGGAGCAGACAATGCTGGCCAGCGGTGACGTTTTCGCCGGCTATGTCATCGACCGGCAATTGGGCCGCGGTGGCATGGGTTCGGTGTATCTGGCGAAGCATCCGCGCCTGCCGCGGATGACTGCGCTCAAGTTGTTGAACAGGGAGATGTTCTTCGACAAGGAGGTGCGGGCGCGGTTCGAACGGGAGGCGGATCTGGTAGCCCGGCTCGATCACCCGAATATCGTCACGGTCTACGACCGCGGCCTCGATGACGAGCAGTTGTGGATCTCGATGCAGTACGTCGACGGAATCGACGCCGCGTCGGTCGATCCCGCGACGCTGCCGCCCGAACGGGCCGTGCAGATCATCAAGGAGACCGCCGACGCGCTCGACTACGCGCACGGCATGGGTGTGCTGCACCGCGACGTGAAACCGGCCAATATCCTGCTCGCCCGCTCCGGCAGCGGCCGCGGCGAGCGCGTCTACCTGACCGATTTCGGTATCGCGCGCCTGCGTGACGACACCGGTCATCTGACGCAGACCGGGACGTTCACCGCCACCCTGGCCTACGCGTCCCCCGAACAGCTCACCGGCGCGTCGCTGGATCACCGTTCGGATCAGTATTCGCTGGCGTGCACGTTGTTCTGGCTGTTCACCGGCAGCGGCCCGTTCGCCGCGACCAATCCGGCCCAGGTGATCCAGGGCCACCTCCAGACACCGCCGCCGGCGCTGAGCAATACGCGCCCCGGCCTGCCCTACGCGCTCGATCTCGTGCTGGCGCGGGCGATGGCCAAACGGCCGGAGGAGCGCTTCGCCTCCTGTTCGGAATTCGCGGCGGCCGCGCTCGTCGCGCTGTCCAATCAGAGTGCGCCCGCCCTGCCGATCACGGGGATGCCGGTCACGGGTCCCCCGATTCCGTTGACCGGCCCGCGTCCCGGCACCGGCCCGCAGCATCCGCTGACGGGCTCGCCCTATCCGCTGACCAAGGGTCCGGCCCCGATCAACAGCGGCGCACAGCCGCTGACCGGTGCGACGATGGCGAATACGGCGCCGCCGTACACCTCGATGCCCAATGCGCAGATACCGCAGCCCGGTCCGACCGCGCAGCATCCGAATCCGACGGGCGCGTACAACAATCAGCAGACCTACGGCTATTCGCAGCAACCGCCGCGTCCGCCGATGGGCGGCGGCGGACAGTTCCCCGCTTCGCATCAGCCGCCGCGCAAATCCAATACCGGCCTGATCATCGGAATCGGTGTGGCGGCGGTGGTGCTGCTCGTCGTCGTCATCGGCATCGTCGGTGTGGTCGCGGGCGGTGGTTCCGATACGCCGACCACCACGACGGTGGCGCGCCCTTCGTCGTCATCGACGACCTCGCCGAGCAGCAGCGGCACCGTGACCGCCGATTCGGAGTCGATCAGCAAGGAATTCCCACGCATGGTGCCCGCGTCCAAATCGGGCGACACCGGCTACAACGGCGCGACCTGCGGTTCCTACAGCGCGAGCTCGCCGTCGACGCCGACCTCGGGCACCCCGGATTTCGGTGACTGGGTCTACCAGTGGGATTGCTTCGGCGGCGGTGACAACGACGATCCGTTCTTCACCTTCTACATCTACGATTCCGCCGCGGACGCCCAGGCGGCGGTGAACAACCTGCCGGGCGACAAGGTGAAATCCACCGATACCAACGGTGGGAAGACCTACACCAACTACAAATTCGAGAACAGCGGTCCGAAGATGGTCACCGTCTTCACCGGCGACAAGGACCGGAACCAGATCCTGATGTACACCGACGGAATCGTCGGCACCATCGACGAGGTGCTGCGCTGGTGGCGTTCGGCTCCGCTGAACTGATCCAGGGCGCAGTCCGCCCCCGAATACGCGGAGGCCGACCGGACGGGTCACGTCCGGTCGGCCTTTTCGCTGTCGACGCCGGTTACCGGTCCTGTCGGGGCGGCGAGGAGGTCAGAGCAGGTTTTCCAGGGCCGAACGCAGTTCCGGCGCCTCGGGGGTGGTGCGGGGGCGGAAACGGCCTGCCACCGCGCCCGAGCGGTCGATCAGGAACTTCTCGAAGTTCCACTGGATATCGCCGGTCTCGCCCTCGGTATCGGGGCTCTGCACCAGTTCCTGGTACAGCGGGTGGCGTTCGTCGCCGTTGACATCGGTCTTCTCCAGGAGCGGGAAGTCGACGCCGTAGGTGGTCGAACAGAATTCCTGGATCTCCTCGGCGCTGCCGGGTTCCTGGCCCATGAACTGGTTACACGGCACGCCGACCACACTGAAACCCTTGGGTCCGTAGGTCTGCTGCAACTCGACCAGCCCCGAATACTGGGGGGTCAGACCGCATTTCGAGGCCACATTGACCAGCAGCACCACCTTGTCGCCGACCAGCTCGGCCAGGGTGGCCTGCTCGCCGGACAGGGTGCGCAGCGGAATTGTTCGAATGCTCACTTGTCTCCACCTGCCAATTCCGGATCCTCGTGATCCGAGAATCAACGTACCGGACGCCGGTTTCGCGGGGCGCCGCCCAGCGAGCGCCGCGGGCCGATGGCCACGGGATTCCGGGCAAACCCTGATGGCGCGCGGACGGCTCGCCAGACAGACTGGTGGCATGACTTCGCACGTAGCGGGTACAGATATCGCTGATCCACCGACCGCGACAGATATCGCGGCCAGCGCCATTTCGGTTACCAAGATCTATGGAACAGGAGATACGCAGGTCACAGCCTTGGATCAGGTGTCTGCGGATTTCGCGCGTGGAGAGTTCACCGCGATCATGGGTCCGTCCGGCTCCGGTAAGTCCACGCTGATGCACTGCCTGGCGGGTCTGGACAGCGCGACCTCGGGCGCGGTGCGCATCGGCGACACCGAGTTGACGAACCTGTCCGACAAGCAGATGACGCGTCTGCGTCGTGACCGCATCGGATTCGTCTTCCAGGCCTTCAACCTCGTCCCGACTCTGACCGCGCTCGAGAACATCACTCTTCCGCTCGACATCGCGGGCCGCAAGGCCGATCAGGAGTGGCTCGACACGGTGCTGGGCAGGCTCGGGCTCACCGATCGGCTCGGCCACCGTCCCAGTGAGCTGTCCGGCGGTCAGCAGCAGCGGGTGGCGTGCGCGCGCGCTCTCGCGGGCAAACCCGAGATCATCTTCGGCGACGAGCCGACGGGCAATCTGGACTCCCGCGCCTCCGAAGAAGTGCTCTCCATCCTGCGGGCGGCGGTGAACGAATTCGGTCAGACGGTCGTGATCGTCACCCACGAACCGCACGCCGCATCCTTCGCCGACCGGGTGGTATTCCTGGCCGACGGCCGGATCGTGTCCGAATTGCGCGATCCCACCGCCGAGTCGGTGCTGGACCGGATGAAATCGCTGGAGCAGGCCTGATGGCGGCATCGCCCGGCGCGCCGAGCAAGGACGGTCGGCCGCGCGGCAACCCGATGCGCAAGGTGGCTCTCCGCAACCTCGCGGCGCACAAGGTCCGGTTGGCGCTGACCCTGCTGTCGGTGGTGCTCGGCACCGCGTTCATCGCGGGTTCGTTCGTCTTCACCGATACCCTGCAACGCACCTTCGACGGAATCTTCGAGGACGAGGCGAAGGGCGTCGATGTCCGGGTGAGTCCGGAGAACCAGCAGTCCTTCGGTGTGCCGATCGCCGTGGTCGATCAGATCAGCCGCACCGAGGGGGTGCGCGCGGTCGCGCCGAACGTCAACGGACCGCTGGTCCTGTTGAACCTGGAGAACAAGCCGGTGCAGACCGGCGGCGCTCCGAGCTGGGGCGAGTCCTACGTTCCGCCGGAGCGCGCGGTCGCCGAGCCGAAGAAATTCGTCGAAGGCGCTCCGCCCACGGCGACGGGGCAGGTCGCGATCAACAGCGGCGGCGCCGAACGCGCGGGCCTGAAGGTCGGCGATACGGCCAAGGTGCTGATTCCCTCGCGCAGCACCCAGCAGAGTCCGACCATCGATGTCACGATCTCCGGCATCTACACCGTCGCCTCCGATACCGGCGGGTTCATCGGTCTGCTTTTCGACGGCACCCAGGCCCGTCAGCTGTTCACCGACGGATATCACGTGGCCTACGTCGACATCGCGGCGTCGTCCGGTGTCGCCGGTGACGATCTGCGCGACCGGATCGCCGAGGAACTACCCGGTTTCAAGGTGCAGAACGGTGAACAGGTGCGGGCCGACCTGAAATCCCAGGTGTCGGAAGCGCTCAATTTCATCAATTACTTCCTGCTCGCCTTCGGCGCGATCGCGCTGATCGTCGGCACCTTCATCATCTACAACACCTTCTCGATGATCGTGGCCCAGCGCCTGCGCGAGCTCGCCCTGCTGCGCGCGGTCGGCGCGAGCAGACGCCAGGTCGGCAATACCGTGATCTCCGAGGCGCTGGTGATCGGATTCATCGGGAGCGCGATAGGTTTGGCGGCCGGTGTCGGTCTGGCCTTCGGACTCTCGGCCCTGTTGAACGCCTTCGATCTCGGGCTGCCGACGGGTTCCATGACGGTGCTGCCACGCACCATCGTCGTCGGCCTCGTCGTCGGCCTGCTGGTGACGGTGATCAGTGCCTACGCCCCCGCGCGTCGGGCCGCGAAGATCCCGCCGGTCGAGGCCATGCGCGAGGAATTCGCGTCGGCGGGCGATTCGCTGCGGGTGCGGACCGTGGTCGGGGCGGTGCTCGGCGTCATCGGCGTCGTGCTGGTGGCGCTCGGCGCGCAATCCACCGGCGGCAATGCCGCGGCGACCGTCGGGGTGGGCGCGCTCGCGCTGATATTCGCGGTGCTGCTGGCATCGCCCGCGCTGTCGCGGCCGGTGGTCGGCACGCTCGGGTTGCTGGTGCGTCCGTTCGGTCCGATCGGCCGGATGGCGCGCAACAACGCCGTGCGCAATCCCCGCCGCACCGCCGCCACGGCCTTCGCGCTGACCCTCGGGCTGATGCTGGTCTCGGCGATCGGCATCCTCGGCGCCTCGGCGAAATCCAGTGTCGGGGTGCTGGTCGACAAGGGCGTCGCCGCCGATTACGTGCTCGCGGGTCCGCAGCAATCCCAGCTGCTCGGTCTCCCGCTCGGGGTGCCGGACGCGGTGAAACAGGCGGTTCCCGAGGTCGCGCAGGCGGTCGGTCTCCGGGGCGCGGCCGTGCAGGTCGGTGACGACCAGTTGGCAGGCGTCTCGCCGGACGGACCGCTGGAGGGTGTGCTGAACTACGACATCCTGCGCGGCACCGGAACCCTCGGTGACAACGACATCCTCGTCGACGACACCGAGGCGGCCGACCGGAACTGGAAGGTCGGACAGACCGTCGAACTGACCACGCTGGACAAGAACCAGAAGGTCCCGGTGACGATCGCGGGCGTCTACAAGAAGACGCCGCTGCTCGGTGCGATGGTGTTGTCGCCCGGGGTGTTCCAGAAGGTGACACCGGTCGCCTTCCAGAACAATTTCTTCGTGCTGGTGAAGGCGAAGCCGGGAACCGACCTGACCGCCATGCGGACCGATCTGGCGAAGGCCACCGACCGGTTCGCCGTGGTCCAGGTGCAGGATCGCGAAGAGTTCAAGGGCGCGCAGGGCAGGCAGATCAACACGCTGCTCGCGATCCTCTACGGCCTGCTCGCGCTGGCCGTGGTGATCGCCATCCTCGGCATCATCAACACCCTCGCGCTGTCGGTGGTCGAGCGGCGCAGGGAGATCGGGATGCTGCGCGCGGTCGGCACCACACGAGCCCAGGTCAGACGCAGCATCTACCTGGAATCGATGCTGATCGCGGTCTTCGGCGCCATCGTCGGCGTGCTGCTCGGCATCGGCCTCGGCATCGGATTCCTGCGTACCCTGCGCGATTTCGGCATCGACCAGATCGCCATCCCGTGGAACCAGTTGGTCGCCGTCCTGATCGCGTCGGGGGTGGTGGGTGTGCTCGCCGCCGTCTGGCCCGGCATCCGCGCCGCGAGGACGCCTCCGCTGGCGGCCATCGCGGACCTGTAGGACCGCACGATCCGAGCCCGGTGGGGACGCACTCCGCGTCCCCACCGGGCTCTGTCATGTCCGGGACGGTGCCTACGCTCGGCCCACCGGCCTACGGTCTCGTTCGTTCTCGGAAAGATCGAGGGCTGTATTCCTCTGCGCCGCAGCCGATTCAGCGCATCCGAGGGCGCGTTTCATCGCCGCGGGAGCGCGGGGCTCTCTCGCTGTCTCCTCGGTCACAGTGTGCGGATCGTGTCCATCCGGTGTTGCTAGATTAAACGGAGGGTGTCACTCCGGTTAAGGGGGGTGCTCGTCCGGATGTGATGGGAAGGAGGCCGCGGCAATGGTGGCGGTGGGTCTCGGTGGACCGGGTGTCGGGCTGCGTATGGTGCCCGAAGTCGTCGTCGAACGGATGCGGACGGCGTTGCGTGGACGCGGCGGCGAGGCGATCGGGCAACTGGCGCTGATCACGGTGCTCTATCTCGCCTACAAGATGGGGCGGATGATCACCGCCGACGACAGCGCGCACGCGCTCGACAACGCCCACGAGATCCTCGGCGTCGAACATCGGCTCGGGCTGCCGGGGGAGACCGCGGTGCAGTCGCTGTTCGTCGGTCACGACTGGCTGGCCGTGCCCGCGAATTTCTACTACGCCACCGCGCATTTCACCGTCGCGGTCGGTGTGCTGCTGTGGCTGTGGGTCTTTCGCCCCGAGCACTATCGGTGGACGCGCAATCTCATGGTGGTGCTGACCGGCGCGGCGCTGGTCGTACACGTCCTGATGCCGCTCGCGCCGCCGCGCATGCTGCCGGAATACGGTTTCGTCGACCTGGCCGCCGTGCACGGACAATCGGTCTACGGGCCGGTGGGCGCGGGCGGAATGTCGAATCAGTTCGCCGCCATGCCGTCGCTGCACGTCGGCTGGGCACTGCTGCTCGCCTTCGCCGTGGTGGCCGCGACACGCGGCCGATGGCGGTGGCTGCTGTTGGCGCATCCGGTGCTCACCCTGCTGGTGGTGGTCGGCACCGGCAATCACTACTGGCTCGACGCCGTCGTCGCGATCACCCTGCTCGGCCTGGCCGCGCTGCTGCACCCGGTGGTCGTGCCCGCGTCCGCCACCGCCTGGGGACGGATGGGCGCGGTTCAGCCGAAGTAGCGGGTCCGCCATTCCGGCGCGGGTTCGCCCTTGTCGTCGCGCGGGGGATTCGGACCGAATTCGGCGCAGTAGTCACCGGCGAGCCGGTCGACGACGGCGGCCGCGTCCAGTGCCGATCGCCACCTCGCGGGCACCGCCGCGACGCCGTAGCGAGCGCCGAGGATATTTCCGCACACGGCCGCCGTCGAATCGCTGTCGCCGGAATGATTCACGGCGAGCAGGATTCCGGTGCGCACGATCCGCTCGGGCGAGCCGCCCGCCGCCGCGGCGGTCAGCGCCGTGTAGACGCCGATCGCCAGCGCCTCCGGGCCGATCCAGCCGCGTCCGAGCGATTCGACCTCGTCGGCGCCTGGCACCCGTCCGCCCGCTTCGCCCGCGAGCCGAACGGCGGTGGCGAGCGCCTTCTCGGTCTCCTCGTGCCCCGTGTGGCGGGTGAGTTCCGCGCGGGCCAGCCCGACGGCCTTGTCGAGTTCCGCGCCCCGGCACAGGGCGTACACGATGGCCGCGAGCACGCCGGCGGGTAACCAGCCACCGGGATTGCCGTGCGTGAGCGCCGCGGCGTCGCAACCCAATTCGAAGACGAACTCGAGTGAGGAGCCCGAGGTGTCGGCGGCGTACCCGAAGCCGCACGGCGCCGCGCGGACCAGCGCCGCGCACCCCTTGGAATCGTTGATCGGGCGCTCGCGGGTGCCGAGCGGCAGACCGGGTTGCCCGCGCTCGGCCGCCTTGCGCAACGCGGTGACGCTGGCATTGCTGGTGCCGCGATGGCTCATGAGCTCCGGATATCCGGTGAGCGAGCTGTACGGACGATCCGCGCGTGCGGTCGATTCGGTCGTGGAAAGGCCCTGTCCTCGAAGCCATTCCAGGAAACCAGCCTGCATGAATCCGAGCGTGGCCCCGCCCTTGCCGTGTGCCCTGGCCCGGATCGAGCCCTTGATCAGCGCCTCCACCGTGAACAGCGTGAGCTGGGTTTCCTCGGAGATCTCCAGGACGGCCGCATCCCCGGTCACGCCGCGTGGGCCGTAGCGCTGGCGGATGTGGTGCAGCAACATGTTCTCCACCGGTGCGCCGAGCGCGTCGCCCACCGCGCCGCCGAACAGGCAGCCGCGCACGATGTCCTCGCGGCTCGGCCGCACCGGCTCGGCACGCATCGTCGGATCGGGTACGGCACGGGGGCCACGACGTGGCGGCTCGGATCGGGCAGGTGCGAGAACCGTCGCCCGGGTGCGCAACGCGCGCGCCGCCGCCGCGGCGAATTCGGCACAGGACGGGAACCGATCCGCCGAATCCTTGGCCATCGCCCTGGCCACCACCTCGCCCAATTCGGCGGGCAGGTCGGGCCGTGCCGCGCACAGCGACGGCGGCGGGGACTGGACGTGGCCGAACACGACGGCGGCGATATTGGGGGCGTCGAACGGGCCCGCGCCGGTGAGCAGCCGGAACAGCGTGCAGGCCAGCGAATACTGATCCGACCGGTGGCCGAGGTCGCCCTGGGTCAGCTGTTCGGGCGAGGCGTAGGCCAGTGTCGCGGTGAGCGTTCCGGTGCGGGTGAGTCCGGCCGAACCGTCGAGCAGTTTGGCGATGCCGAAATCGGTGAGCAGCACCCGTTCCTCGAAGCCGGTCGACGCGCCCGCGGATTTCGACAGCAGGATATTCGCGGGTTTCACATCCCGGTGCAGCACTCCCGATTTGTGCGCGTAGTCGAGCGCGCCCGCGATCTGGACGGTGATCTGCACGGCGCGATTCGCGGACATGGCCGTCGCCGGAACCGACGCGCTGTCGACACCGTCCACGTACTGCATGGAGATCCACAGCTGGTCGTCCTCGATGCCGCGATCGAAGACGGTGACGATATTCGGGTGGTCCAGGCGTGCCACGGTCTCGGCCTCGCGGGCGAAGCGCACGCGGGTGTCCTCGTCCTCGAACATGCCCCGGTGCAGCAGTTTCAGCGCCGTCAGCTTCGGCAGGCGCGGATGTCGCGCCGCGTAGACCGCGCCCATGCCGCCGCGCCCGAGTTCGCGTTCGATCACATACCCGGCGAATACGTCACCACGGCGCAGCATGCGTGCCCCCATCCCAGCAAAGACCTTGGCAGCCTATCGAACCCGTCGGTCCGGCACGGGCACGGTACTCCGACCCGGCGCTACCGGGTATTGCGTTCGGCCCAGGAACGGATGTCACCGCGGTCGAGCGCGGTGGCGAGCAGATCGGGGAATCGGTCGGGGGTGCACGCGAACGCGGGGATGTCCAGGCCCGCCAGCGCCGCGGCGTTCTCGTGATCGTAGGCGGGAGCGCCGTCGTCGGACAGCGCGAGCAGCACCACCACCGTGACTCCCGCCTCCTTCATCGCGTGGACGCGGCGGATCATCTCGTGGCGGATTCCGCCTTCGTAGAGATCGGAGACGAGCACGAAAAGGGTGTCGGCGGGCCGGGTGATCAGCGATTGGCTGTAGGCGATGGCGCGATTGATATCGGTGCCGCCGCCCAGTTGGGTGCCGAACAGCACGTCGACCGGATCGGCCAGCGATTCGGTCAGATCGACGACCTCGGTGTCGAAGACCACCAGCGAGGTCTTCAGCGCTCGCATCGAGGCCAGGACCGCGCCGAAGACCGAGGCGTAGACGACACTGGCCGCCATCGAACCGGATTGGTCGATCGCCAGCACCACATCCCGGCGCACGGCCTGGGCCTTGCGCCCGTAGCCGATCAGCCGTTCCGGGACCACGGTGCGATATTCGGGTAGATAGTGCGCGAGATTCTTGCGAATGGTGCGGTCCCAGTCGATATCGCGCGGGCGCGGTCTGGCGACGCGGGCGGCGCGATCGATCGCGCCCGACACCGCGGCCCTGGTATGCGCGGCGATGCGCAGCTCGATCTCGCGCACCACCCGTTCGACGACGACCCGGGCGGTCGCCTTGGTGGTCTCCGGCATCACCTTGTTGAGGCTGAGCAGGGTGCCGACCAGGTGGATATCGGGTTCCACCGCTTCCAGCAACTCCGGTTCCAGCAGCAATTGCGTCAGATTCAGCCGCTCGACGGCGTCGCGTTGCATCACCTCGACCACCGTGGACGGGAAGTAGGTGCGGATATCGCCCAGCCAGCGCGCGACCTTCGGCGCCGAGCCGCCGAGCCCCGCCGAGCGCTTACCCGTCGCGGCGTCCTCACCCGAGTCGTAGAGCCCGCCCATGGCGCGATCCATGGCGGCGTCGGCGCCCGAACCGAGTCCGCCGAGTTCCGGTTCGGCCGCGCCGCCGAGGACCAATCGCCAACGCCTGTTCTGTGTTTCGTCGGTCATGAGTTCACTCCGAGTATCTCCGCGACGGTGCGCATGGCGAGCAGCCCGCGCGCCGAGTCGATGTCGGCGACGGCGGTACCGGGGCCGGGTCCGGCGTCACGCACGGCCCGGCCGATGGCGCGGCGCTCCCCGGATTCGAAGGCGCCGAAGGTGCGGCGCAACAGCGGAAGCGTTTCGACGAACTGGTCTTCGGCCAGACTCTCCAGCCACCCGTCGACGAGACGCAACAACTCCCTGTCGTGGACGAGCAGCAGTCCGCGTCCACCGAGGAAGCCGTCGATCCAGGCCGCCTTGGCCGCGGGGGTGTTGCCGATCGACAGCGCCGCCGACAGCCGCCGAGCCGCCTGCGCCTCGTCGATGACACCGGCATCGCTCAGCAATCGCACGGCACGCCCGACGAGCGCGCCGTGCACATCGGCGCGTTCGGCGAGTTTCTCCAGCGCGGTCAGCCACTGCGCCGTCGACCACGGGTCGTCGCGAGTGTGGACCGCGGTGTGCGCCGCGTCGATCAGCGCGCGCACCTGCTCGGCCGCGTCGGTGTCGAGTCCGGTGACCGCGCCGGGCAATCCGGCGCAGATCCGTACCAGCAGGCCGTCGGCGACATGGCCGAGCGCCTTGGTGTCGGTGCCGCGCACATCGCCGTAGCGCAGGGTCTTGGTCAGGCCGGGCAGCGCCGCGAGCAGATGCGTGACGTCGTGATCGAGTGCCGCGACCGATTCCAGGCGGGTGATGAGCCCTTCGGTGGCATCGCCGAGATCGGCGAGCAGGGCCAGGTCGAGCGCGTCGGTGAGATCGGCCAACGTGACCTGCGTGCTCTGCGCGGTGTCGAGGATCTTCGCCTGCGCGGCGATGCGCAGCGTCGGACCCCAGCGCGAGGCCTCGATGACCGCGACGGCGAATTCGGGTCGCCACTTCAGTCGCCAGCTCTCCCGGAAGGTGCCGGTATTGCGCACTTCTCCGGTGATAGGTGTGCCCCAGTCGATGCCGAGCAGACGCAGCCGATGCAGCAGCCGGGAACGTTCGAGTTCCCTGTCCTTGCGTAGATCGAGGTCGAGCGTCTTGGGCGTCGGCTCCTGTTTCAGGCGCAGTGTCCGCATCGCGGCGCGCAGATCGGCGTCGAGTGGCACCGTCGGCACACCCTCCGGCACCGCGCCGAGCGCCTCGCCGACCACGAGTTCGGCGACCACGACCCGCACCATGGTCTCGTCACCCCCGCACAGCACCGAACGAACCGCCTCGGTCACCTCCGACAGACCGGCCAGCTGCCGGGTCCGCAGGGTGGCGAGGGTGTCGGCGAGCCGCACCGCCTCGATGACGTGCGCGCTGGAGACCGGCAGATCGTGGGCCCGCAGCACCCCGGCGACCTTGGTCAGCCAGCGCGCGATCGGCTGTTCGGTTTCGGTGAACAGGTGGTGATACCAGCCGGGTGAGGTGATGCCCGCGCCGTAGCCCGACGCCGTCGACAGTCGCGAATGCGTCCACGGCACCCACGTCACGGTGGCTTTCACCTTGGGCATCCCTTTGAGCAGCCGCATATCGGGGGCGGCGGGGCCGAGCTGACCGGTCAGCGCGGGCGCGTGCCAGGCTCCGCAGACCACGGCCAGACGGCGAGCGCCGGCCTTGAGCGCCTTGCGCATGGTCTGGCGCATGAACGCCTCGCGGCGCAGGGTGTGCGCGTCGACCACCGCCGAAACCGGCGAATCGCGCAGCGCGGCCATGGCTTCGGTGATGGCGTCGAAAGCGGTGGCGTCGGCGCTGGATTCGACGACCGCGTCCCACCAGCGTTCGGCGTCGTCGTAACCCGCCGCGGCCGCCAATTCGGCCAGCGGGTCACCACTTTCGCCGCCCTCGTCGGACGCGGCGAGCGCGTTCGCGGCGGGCAGATCGCAGAAGCGAACGGGCACGGCGAATTCGGCGGCGTAGCGCAGTGCCTGCCATTCGGGGGAGAACGAGGCATAGGGCCAGAAGGCCGCACGCGCCGGAGTCGCGGGCACGTAGGCGAGCAGGGCGACCGGCGGTCGCATCCCGTCCGCCGCGACGAAACCGACCAGCGGATCCGCGTCGGCCGGGCCCTCGATCAGAATCGTGTCGGGGGCGAACTCCTCCAGAGCCAGACGTAACGAGCGCGCCGAACCGGGTCCGTGATGCCGGATGCCGAAAACCCTGGTGACGGCATCATCCCGTGCCGCGTCGGCCGGGGTGGTCACGAGATCACCGGGGGCCGGTGCGCGAACGCGTCGGCTGTTCGTGCGTGCGAGACCCGTTCACCCGGTGATCTCCCGGCAGGCCCGGTAGAAATCGGACCACTCGGGCCGTTCGCGGACCACGGCCTCGAGATATTCGGTCCACACGACCCGGTCGGCGACCGGATCCTTGATGACGGAACCGAGTACGGCACCGGCGATATCGTCGGCCCGCAGGGTGCCGTCGCCGAAATGCGCGGACAGCGCGATGCCGTTGGTGATCACCGAGATGGCCTCGGCCGTCGACAGCGTCCCCGAGGGCGATTTGAGTTTGGTGCGGCCGTCGGCGGTGATGCCGGAGCGCAGTTCCCGGAAGACCCGAACCACCCGTCGCACTTCCTCGGCCGCGGCGGGAATCCGCGGCAATTCCAGTGCCACACCCAGCTGTTCGACCCGGCGCACCACGATGGCGACCTCGTCGTCCTCGTCATCCGGCAGCGGCAATACCACCGTGTTGAACCGGCGGCGCAGCGCCGAGGACAGTTCGTTGACGCCACGATCGCGGTCGTTGGCCGTGGCGATGACGTTGAAACCCTTCGCGGCCTGCACCTGCGAGCCGAGTTCCGGCACCGGCAGCGTCTTCTCGGACAGGATCGTGATCAACGCGTCCTGCACATCGGAGGGAATCCGGGTGAGTTCCTCGATGCGGGCGATCGCGCCGGTGCGCATGGCGGTCATCACCGGTGACGGGACCAGCGCCGCGTCGCTCGGCCCCTCCGCCAGCAGTCTGGCGTAGTTCCAGCCGTAGCGGATCGCCTCCTCGGCGGTCCCCGAAGTGCCCTGCACGAGCAGCGTCGACGACCCGCTGATCGCGGCCGAGAGATGTTCGGAAACCCAGGTTTTGGCGGTGCCCGGCACGCCGAGCAGCAGCAGCGCGCGGTCGGTCGCCAGAGTCGCGACGGCCACTTCGACCAATCGGCGCGGCCCGACGTATTTGGGCGTGATCACCGTGCCGTCGGCGGAGGTGCCGCCGAGCAGGTAGGTGACGACCGCCCACGGCGAGAGCCGCCACGAGGGTGGGCGCGGCCGGTCGTCGCCGACGGCGAGGGCGCGTAGTTCCTCGGCGTAGGCCTGTTCGGCGTGCGGGCGCAGCAGGCCGGGGGCAGGGTCGATGGTCGTCACTGCAACTCCTCGAGCATCTTCGAGCGGTGGGTGAGATCGTCGGCGAGCAGATCGAAGGCCCGCACCCAGGTGGGATCGTCGCAGCGCCGCGCGAGGGCGCCGACCGCGGGCGCGGCCGTGACCGGGAAATGGACCGAGGCCGTGGTGAGCAGCGAGCGATGCGCGGCCGGGCTCGCGCCGTGCGTGCCCGCGTGCTGCGCCGCGATCCTGGCGCGATCGGCGAGCAACAGCATCAGGTGGTTGGCGACGGCATCGGGCCACGGGTGTCCCATGGCGGGCAGCAGCGCCTCGATCTCGGACAACCACGAACCGTCGAGCCGCAGCAGATGACGTGTCCTGTCCTCGACCGGCAGCAGAGCGAACAACTCGCGCCGCCGCAGCAGTGCGGCGTCCGACGGCACTCCCGCCTCGAACAGTGCCTTGGCCCAGCGTGAGTCACCCTGGGCCAGGGCCGCGTCCACCCAGCCGTCGAACAGCGGTTGTCGGAACCGGTCGTCCACGCCGATCCCGGCCCATCGCTCGGGGCCGAGTTCGGCGGTGTCGGGCCGGCCGTCGGCGTTTCCGCTCTGCCAGAATCGCAGCGGTGTGGCTGCGACCAGCTGGCGCAACCGTCCCGCCACCACATCGGGCCCGCCGTTCCAGCGGTAGGTGAATTCGACGCCACGGTCGACGATGCCGTCGCGCTGGGCGGCCGTGTCGATGGCCTCGGGCAGGTCGACGACGAGGTGGGGTGTACCGGATGTGGTCGGGCGCAACCACGCGGCCGCGCGCGCGCTCATCCGCCGCGCGAACGCGGAATCCGGAAGCCGGGTCAGCAGGCCCGCGGCCGTGCGGCGCACATCGGCGCGGCGGTCGTCCAACGCCGATTCCAACAGGTCCTCGTCGGCCGGGGAGATCGCCGGTTCCAACGTGGCCAGGAGTTCGGCGCGCAGCGGCCCCGATTCCTTCGGCCACACCTCGATCAGCGCGCCGCGCGCCGCCGCCGGATCCTCGACCCGCAACCGCGCCAGCCAATTCCTGCGGGCCTGCGGACCGCCGAAACGCCAGGTGTCCTCATCGAGTTCGGTATCGATATCGGGCCACGACAAAGTGCGCCACTGCGGATGCCGTGCCGCGAGCCACTGTCCGCGACGGCCGGCCAACCGCAGCAGCGCGGTCCGCCACGGCGAACTACCCGAAGCGTGTTCGAGCAGCAGCGCGCACAGTGCGTCCGGCGCGCGGTAGTCGTACGGTTCGGCGGCGTCGAACCACTCGGGCAGGAAATTCGATGTGCCGCGCAGCATCTCCGCCAAGCGCACTGCCGCCGCCTGCGGCAGTCGCGGCCTCGGATCGTCGAGCGCGGGTGCCGGGATGTCGCCGGATTCGGCAGGCACCCCGCCCCGCTCGTAGGCATCGCGCAACGCCGCCGATTCCAGCAGTAGCAGCGCAGGATCCGTCCGAAGCCGCACGGCCGCAGCGGCGACCGGCGGTGCGAGCCGGGCCGGATCCGGGCTGCGTCGGGCGGTGCCGAGCAGTGCGACGGAAGTCGGATCGGCCCCGCTCCCGGCCGCCGCCGCGCCGGAATTCGTTCCGCGAGGCGCCGCGCGTTCCCCCGCGACGTCGAGTACCTCACCCGCGACCAGCGCCGAGACCGGAACGAGCCCTTCCTGCGTCCACTCGGCGGCGAGCGTCACGGGATGACCTCCCGATATCCCGAGCAACCGCCACGGCTGTTCCGAGGGGGCCAACGGGAGTGCCGCGCCCTCGGAATCGACCACCCGCCAACCGCTGTCGTCCACCACCGGCGTCACCTCGGGCAGCAGGACCGGCCACGACCGCAACCAGGGGTCGGCGCCCAGTGCCCGCGCGTGCGCTTCCAGCGCGGCGGCGATCGTGCCGCTCGTCCCGGGCAGGGTGGTGAAAGGTTCGTCGGTGCCGTGACGTTCGCCCCAGAGCGCGCGTAACGGTGCGGCGGCGGGGTAGTAGTGCAGGTGCGCGTCGGCCATGGCGCCGAGCGCGGGGACGTCGTTCGGGAAACCGGGCGATCCGAAGCAGTGATCGACCAGTAGCGCCCAGCGGTGGGTGTTCCTGCCGTAGAGCCAGGTCCTGCGGGTGTAGAGCCGCTCCTCCTCGGTGGTCCGACTGCCGAGCACCATCCACCGGTCACGCAGCGGCGCTTCGGCGCGCACGGATTCGGCGGACGTCGGATAGCCGATGTGGGTGCGGATACTCGCGCCCAGTGCGTCGGGCAGTTCGTCGAGACGGCGGTGCGCGGCGATCAGCAGGTGCAGGCGCGCGTATTCGCGCAGCACGATCCGCGGCCAGTCCGCGCGGGTGGCGACGGTGGTCGGGAGTTGACGCAGCACGGCCGCCACCGCGGGCGCCTGGGCGTCGACCATGCGGGCCGCGACGGCCTCGAACGCGCGGTAGGAGCGATCGGTCTGGGCCAGGCCG
The DNA here is from genome assembly GCF_019038455.1 of Nocardia noduli. NCBI lineage: Bacteria > Bacillati > Actinomycetota > Actinomycetes > Mycobacteriales > Nocardiaceae > Nocardia > Nocardia noduli. The sequence continues at coordinate 140,844 of NZ_JAFMPL010000007.1, read as the reverse complement.
GTGCGGACCTGATCGCCGAGCCAGATGTCGAGGTCGTCCAGCCCGGCCGTGACCCGCGCGCGCCGCTGCCTCGCGGTGGCGGGATTCGGCACTCGGATCGCGGTGTCGCGGTCGGGTTCTCGCGCTCGTTTCGCTCTCGACGCGATCCATTCGGCCGCGAAATCGGCGACCGTGTCCGTGTCGGGCACCGCACCGGCGGACCAGCGCAACATCAGCGACAGCGCGTGTTTGCACGGAAATTTCCGGCTCGGGCAGGAACACCGATACGCGGGTCCGCTCAGATCGACGACGGTCAGGTACGGCGGCGCCCCGCCGCCGTGCCACATCCCCCACAGTGCCGTATCGCGGTGCCCCGCCTCGTGCCAGCGCGCCCCGAGCGCACGCGCGGCCGACAGCGCGTTCGCATCCGGCGCGAGTGCGCCGACCTGCGCTTCGGTCCACGGTGCTGTCATCGGGCGGCTCTCGATCGGCGGCGGTTCACGGTGTTCCCCCCAAGGTTGCGTCGACCGGATTTGTACCGCAGGCCACCGACAGACCGGCCGTCGCCCCCGCCGGTCCGCGCGGAACCCACTGTGTCGGCATCGGATTCGCTCACCTTCTCGAATCGTTCCTGCGGTTGCGCTACCGTCTCGATACTGTCATTCTGTTCTGTTCGGCTCCGTCCGAGCCACCCGATCGGGTGACACACATCGAGCTGCCCGTCGGGGTTGGCGAGGGGTGGACATCGAGGGCGGCCGTGCGCCTTCGATGGCCATATCCATCCCCGCGGGCAGATTCGGACCATCCTTCGGACCGCCCATTCCGGGACAGGACTGTATTCGGCACCGCCCGGTGGGCGAATCCTGGCGCATCGGGTAGCGTTTCGCTGAGCTTTCGACAGAGGACACCGGGTGCGAGGCGGGTGGGCAGGCCGCGGTTCGGTGGTGAAGGGGTTTGACGTATGCGCGTGAATCCCGCGGCCGATCCGGCCACGGAGGTATCGCCGCGCCTGCCCGAAGTGGTGGCCCGGCGCTTGTCCGAAGATCCCACCGTCACCTCGGACGTCGCGGAGACGGTGCTGTGGTCGCTCGGTTCCCTCGGCCATCGTGAGGCGCACGGGCAGGCCGGAGAATTCGACGCCGCGGGAGTCTTCCTGCGCGCCATCCGGGTCCGCGGATTCCGCGGGATCGGCCCCGAGACCACCTTGCACGTGCCGCCCGGTCCCGGACTCACCCTGGTCGTCGGCCGCAACGGCAGCGGCAAATCGAGTTTCGCCGAAGCCGCCGAACTGGCGCTGACCGGCGGTAATCGCCGCTGGGACGGCCGCTCGGCGGCGTGGCGCGAGGGATGGCGCAACCTGCACGAAGGCGAGTCGGCCCGTATCGAACTCGACCTGCTCACCGAGGGCGACGACCCCGAACTCACCGTCGTCAAGGAGTGGGCTCCGGACGCGGACCTGACCCAGGCGGTGTGGACCGAGCGCGGCACCGGCGTCACCGAGAACGATTCGGCCCCCTTCGATGTCACCCGCTGGTCGAGTGTGCTCGACCTGTACCGCCCGTTCCTGTCCTACAGCGAACTCGGCGCGCTGGTCGACGGCAAACCCAGCGACCTGTTCGACGCGCTGCACCAACTGCTCGGCCTCGACGAATTGACCAGGGCCCAGGAGCGGATTCGCGCCCGCCGCCTGGAACTGGAACGCGCCGCCCGTGATTCACGCCAGGAACGGCTGGATCTGCTCGGTGCGTTGGAGCAGGTCGCCGACGACCGCGCGGTGCGGATGGCGCGACTGCTGCGTCCGCTGCAACCCGATCTGAACGCGGTGAGCCGCCATATCTTCGGCACGGTCGACGACACCATCGGCCCGGACGGATTGCGCGCCATCGTCCGGCTCACCCTGCCGACCAGCGCCCAGGTCGACGCGGTGGCCGCCCGCATCGAGGAATGCGGCGCCGAGGTCGCGCTCGGGTCGACCACCGACGCCGAGGCCGATCTGCGAGTGCTCGACCTGCTGCGCCGGGCTCGCGAACACGCGGGTGTGGTCGGCGATTGCGCCTGCCCGGTCTGCGGTCGCGGCACTCTCGACAGCGAATGGGCCGAGGCGGCCGATGCCTCGATCGCCCAGCTCACCGCCCGCGTGGACGCGCTGACCACGGCGCGCGACCAGTTGAACCGCGCCGTGCGCACCGCCCGTGGGCTCCCCGATCACGTCCCGCAGGAACTGGATTTCGACCCGAGCAATCCGCCGACCGTCGACACCGGCGCGGTGCGACGGGCTTGGGCGGACTGGGCGGCGCTGACCGGCGCGGAATACACCCCCGATCTGGCGGATCGGTTGCGCGGCGCGCACACCCGCCTGGTCGACGAACTGGAATTGCTCCAGCAGGGCACCCGCAAGGAACTCGATCGTCTCGACGAGGTCTGGGCGCCGCTGGTGCCGCGCCTGGCGACCTGGCTCGACAACGCCCGCGAGGTCGCGTTGCGCGCGAACGAACTGCGCACCGTCAAACGCGCCGAGGACTGGCTCAAATCCGCGACCGCGGGTCTGCGCGGTGAGCGGATGGCGCCGCTGGAGACCACCGCGCGCTGGATCTGGCGGACCCTGCGTCAGCAGAGCAATGTCGAACTCGGCGCGATCCGCCTACAGGGCAATGCCGGAACCGCGCGCCGGGTACTGCTCGACGTCACCGTGGACGAGGTGGACGGTGCCGCCCTCGGCGTGATGAGCCAGGGCGAGTTGCACGCGCTGGGCCTTTCGCTGTTCCTGCCGCGCGCGACGGTCGAGGACAGCCCGTTCCGCTTCGTGATGATCGACGACCCGGTGCAGGCCATGGACCCCGCCAAGGTCGACGGCCTGGCCATGGTGCTCGCGACGGTCGCCAGGCACCGCCAGGTCATCGTGTTCACCCACGACGAGCGGTTGGCCGAGGCGGTGCGGCGCATGCAACTCGACGCCTGCGTTCTCGAAGTGCAGCGCCGAGAACGGTCGGTCGTGGAGGTGCGGACCTCGAGCGACCCGGTCCGCCGCTACCTCGCCGATGCCCGTTCACTCGTGCGCACCCCGCAATTGCCGCGCGCCATCGCCGACGAACTGGTCGCCACCTGCTGCCGGTCCGCCGTGGAGGCGGCCAGTCAGTCCCGCGCGCGCCGCGACCTGCTCGCCACCGGAATGCACCACCGCGAGGTGGAACGCCATGTCGAGGAGGCGTTCACCACCCGCGCGATGGTGGCGCTGGCCGTCATGGGTGTCGGCTACAACGTGGACAACCTCAACAAATTCCTGGCCCGCGACGAAAAATGGCTGGTGAGCGTCCTGCGTGATGTGACGGCGGGCGCGCACGTCCCGATCGGGCGCAGCATGCGCGAATTGATCAGCGACACCGAACGTTTCCTCGCCTGGCTGGTGCGGTGAGCGTGACGCGCCCGCCGGACCGCCGTGCCCCGGATGTCCTGCCCGGCCGGACGATCCGGTGACCGCCCCGCGCCGGTCCCGGGGGCGTCGACCACCGCACCGCGCCGAGCGACCACGCGCGCCCCGGCCGACGGTGGTCGAGCGTTTCGAGGTCGTCGACCGACTGCTCGACGGCGAGGTCACCGACGCGGGCGGCGTCTGGTCGCGCGCCACCGCCTGGATCCTGCGCCTGGCCCTGGAGCAGTCGGTGGACGAACTGTGGGCGCGACTCGCCCCCGACCTGCTGCGCTGCCCCATGCGCGCCCAGTTGCTCGCCCTGCGCAGCTACGCGGGCCCCGACACCGCCGCCCAGGTCGCGACGGTCTGGGCCGCGCTCTCCCGCGCCGCCCACCACCACGACTACGAACTCGCGCCCGGCGTCACGGAGTTACGCCGCTGGCGCGACCAGACCGCGGCGATAGCGGTCGTCCTGTCGAAGGTCGAAAGCCGCTGACCCTCGCACGGTCGACTGCCGTAGTGGCTGCCCACTTGGACGCTTCGGCCGATCCATGCCTATCGGCTCATATCCGCGACCGGATTCGGTGAGGGATCGGGGCGGGACGAGAATCGATGGATGACGCAGTCGCAGCAGTGTCCGTGCCGCCGGGGTGAGCCGTTCGAGCAATGCTGTGGGCCGGTGCTCGCGGGAGTGCGGGGTGCGCCGACGGCGGAGGCGCTGATGCGGTCGCGGTATACCGCGTTCGCGGTCGGGGACGGGGAGTATCTGCGTCGGTCGTGGCATTCCTCGCGGCGTCCCCCGGTGGTGGAGATCGATGACGATCAGCGGTGGATGTTCCTGGAGATCGTGCGGGTCGAGCGCGGTGGGCCCTTCGACGACAGCGGGGTGGTGGAATTCGTGGCGCACTACCGCGCGGACGGGGTGCGCGGGTCGTTGCACGAGGTCAGCAGGTTCGCCCGGGAGGACGGGGCGTGGGTGTACGTCGACGGCGTGATCGAGCCGTGAACGGTACCGTCGTCGCATGGCGCGTATCGCGATCGAGTACTGCACCCAGTGTCGCTGGTTGTTGCGGGCGAGTTGGATGGCTCAGGAGTTGCTGAGCACCTTCGGCACCGATCTGGGCGAGGTCGCGCTGATACCCGGCACCGGCGGTGTCTTCCGGATCACGGTCGACGGCGATCAGGTGTGGGAGCGCAAAGCCGACGGCGGATTCCCGGATATCTCGGTGCTCAAGCAGCGCGTGCGCGACCGTGTCGCGCCCGAGCGCGATCTGGGGCACGTCGATCGACGCGACAGCGAGCACACCGGCTGAGACCGGCTCCGACGCGTACGGGACCCGCCGTACCGTCGTCGCAGACCGATCCGCACGCGGGTATGGGTCGCCGATGTGGCGAAATCACCGTGAATCATCGATGGTGATCCGAGTCACAGAAATGAACGCGCTCGATCTCGCGCGTGATTCAGGCGCAGCAACCGCCGCCGCAGCACCCGCCACCCGACGGACCGGGCGCGGGAGCGGCCGCGGGCATACCGCCGCCACCCCGGCTGACCGTGGCGAATGTGGTCAGCAGTTTCACGGTGTCGTCGTGTCCGTTCGGGCAGACGGCGGGATCGGACGATTGCGCCATGGGGCGGTTCACCTCGAAGGTGTCACCGCAACCACGGCACCGAAAGGCATAGCTCGGCATCCGGCCAGCGTATCGCGTCGGAGTCGAAAACCGCGTCCTCCTGCCGATCCACGAACAGAGACGTACTCTCGATTGAAAGATCAGGTAGTACCGACCCGCTGGTAGCAATCGTCCAGCGCACCGGCGGGCCGGGGCAGGAGGTGCGGGAAGATGAGCGAGCACAGTGAGCGGAGCCCGGGCCGAGCCGCAACGCCGACGGTGACGCACGACGACTACGCGCCGGTCGCGCGCACCGAGTACGGCCCCGTTCGGGGGTTTCTCGACGGACCGGTCGCCGTCTGGCGCAGCATCCCCTACGGCGCGCCCGTCACCGGAACCGGGCGGTTCCGTCCGCCCTCGCCGCCACAGAGCTGGGACGGCGTCCGTGACTGTTCGACGTTCGGCAATATCGCCCCGCAAACGATGGGCACCATGGTGCCGGTCGACTCGGATCTGCGGATGGGCGAGGACTGCCTGTGGCTGAACGTGTGGGCCCCGCGCGGCCTGCTGACCGAGGACGGTGAACCGCGACCGGTCATGGTCTGGCTGCACGGCGGCGCCTACTGCCTCGGTACCGCCGCGCAGGCGGTCTACGACGGGCGCAAACTCGCCGAGATCGGTGACGTCGTGGTGGTAGGGGTCAACTATCGGATCGGCGCGCTCGGATTCCTCGATCTGTCCTCGCTGTTCCACGGTTTCGTGCCCAACCTCGGGCTGCACGATCAGATCGCGGCGCTGGAATGGGTGCGCGACAATATCGCCGCCTTCGGCGGTGATCCCGGCAATGTGACGCTGTTCGGCGAATCCTCCGGCGGCGGCTGCGTGACCGCGCTGTTGACCTCCCCGCGCGCGGCCGGGCTCTTCCATCGGGCGATCGCCCAGAGTCCGCCCGCCACCACGGTTTTCGGTCAGGAGCGGGCCGCGGGCGTGGCACGGCGGTTCATGGAGATACTCGAACTGCCCTCCTCGCGCGCGCTCGAACTGAGCGATATGCCGATCGATCGAATCGTGCAGGCGGCGGGTGTGCTGCTCGACGAGGTGCCGCTGCGGGAGCCGGGCAGACTGGCGGCGGCGCCCGTCGTCGACGGTGACCTGCTGCCGACCTATCCGGTCGACCGGTTCCAGGCGGGCCGCTCCCACCGGGTGCCGCTCATCATCGGCACGAACAAGGACGAGTCGTCGCTGTTCCGGGTGTTCCGTTCGCCGATCATGCCGGTGACGCCCGAAGCGGTGAACCTGATGCTGGAGGACGTGGCCGCGGGCCATCCGGAGTGGTCGGCCGAGCGGATCGCCGAGATCACCTCCGCCTACCCGGATCTGGCGAAGACCAGGGGCGCGCTGGCCATGTCGACCGACGCGGCTTTCCGCATGCCGGCGCACTGGGTGGCCGACGGCCACGCCGCGCATTCGCCGACCTGGGCCTATCGCTTCGACCACGCGACGCCGATGCTGCGCGCGGCCCGCGTCGGCGCGGGCCACGCGACCGAATTGCCCTATGTGTTCGGCAATTTCGGCACACTCAACCACGATCCGACATTCTGGCTCGGCGGACGCAAGGCGGCCACCGAGGTCTCCGGCCGGATGATGCGCCGCTGGCTGGCCTTCGCGACCCACGGTGTGCCCGCCGCGCTCGACGGTTCCAAGCACTGGCCGCCGTATCGCCGGGCCGACCGGGCCACCCTGTTGATCGACGCGGTGGACCGCGTCGTCGGCAATCCGGACGCCGACCTGCACACCGCCTGGGGTGAGCAGGCCGTCGGTTTCAGCTGATCAGACCGAGGACGGCTGTTTCGCGTGCGCCGCGCGACCCAGCCGGACCGGCATGTGTTCGTAGCCGTGCAGGGTGAACAGCCGACGGCGTCGCGGTGTGCCGTCCAGCGCCAGATCGGGGAACCGCTCGAACAGCGCGCGCAGCGCGTACACCCCCTCCATCCTGGCGAGGCTGGCGCCGAGGCAGACGTGGATGCCGTTGCTGAAGGACAGGTGCTCCTTGGCGTTCGCGCGCGTGACGTCGAAACGGTCCGGATCGGCGAACACCTTCGGGTCGCGATTGGCCCCGGCGAGTGAGAGCACGACGGTGTGACCCCGCCGGAGTTGTACGCCGTCGAGTTCGAGGTCTTCGAGCGCGGTCCGCGCCGTGGTCTGGACCGGTGAATCGATGCGGAGTACCTCTTCCACGGCATTGGGCCACAGGTCGGGTTCGTCGCGCAATCGGGCGAGCTGGTCGGGGTTGGCGAGCAATTGGACGACGCCGTTGCCGATGAGATTGACGGTGGTCTCGAATCCAGCGCCCATCAGCAGACTCGCGGTGGCCTTGAGCGCGTAGTCGTCGAGTTCGCCCGCGCTGACCAGCGTGCTCATGATGTCGTCGCCGGGGGTGCGGCGCAGCCGTGCGATATGCGCGTCGAGGTATTCGTTCATCACCTCCATGGATTCCAGGGCGCGGCGGTGCGTGCGCCAGGAGATGCCCACATCGAGCAGCGGTGTCATCCGATCGCCCCAGCCGAGGAACAGATCGCGATCCTCATCGGGGAAGCCGAGCATTTCGGAGATGATCGCGATCGGCACCTGGGCGGCGAACGCGGCGACGAGATCGGCCGAACCGTCCGACGGCAGCGCGTCGAGCAATTCCTCGGTCACCGTCTCGACCCGTTCGCGGAGTTTGGCGATGGCCCTCGGCGTGAACGCGGACGCGACCGGTTTGCGCATGGCCGTGTGCTGGGGCGGATCGATGACGAGCATCGACGGCGGTTCCACCGGATTGGGCGGCAGCGGTGACCGTTGCGCGAGCATCCGCAACGGTTTCGGGACGTCGAAACTCTCCGGTGTGCGCACCCCGAACCGGCTGTCGCGCAGGATCGCTCGGCTCAGTTCGTGGTCGAAGACCGCCCAGGACAGGCTGGTGCGAAGCAGTCGGTCCCGCCCGCGGAGTTCTTCGATGAGCGGGTACGGATCGTCGATGCCGCCGGGCCCGCCCATGAGGACGGCGAACGGGTCGCCGCGACGCGCTTGCGTGCGCAGTACGAAGCGCGGCGCGCCCTGTTGAGACAGCCAACGGAACCAATATTGCGGCTTCATGTACCACCGACCTCGTCGTTGTGTGATGTCTCCCACGTTACGGGGTCGGCCACGGCGGTGAAACGGCCTCCGGTCGGACGCCGGACCTATACCTGGGTAGGACTCCCGCTACCCGCGCTGCGCGGTGACCCGTTCCGAGGCGATCCTGCGTTCCTTGGCGGCCGGGTCCGGATTGACGACCTGTACCAGCGACGCGCCGACCGCGAGCACCGAGATCAATCCGTCGATCAGTTCGGCGGGGGTCTCCCAGGGCGTGCTCGACAGCACCCGGTCACCCTCGGCGAAACCCTGTCGCAGGGCCGACTTCCTGGCTTCGGCGAGAACTTCCGACACGGGCATGCCGTCGAGCGCGACACCGGCGCCGCGCGGATGGAACTGGTCGCCGTGCACCCGGACGGCGGTGGCGAAGTCGGTGATCCCGATGGGCAGATCGCGCACCGGCATACCCATGGGATCGAGCGAGAGCGCGGCCACTTCGGCGACACCGTCAACGTCATCGATGCGATCGGGTGTGACCAGAGCCAGGTCGGCGTCGGGATCGGGGCGCAGCACGACCTCGGTCCCGGCCCACCAGCAGCCGAGTAGCACCGCGGCGGTCTGCCAGTGCGCGGGTAGCAGGACCGCGACCCGTGCGCCGGGGCTCAGCCCGAATTCGTCGCGGATCAGGTTGCCGGTCTTGGCGGCCCAGTTCGCCAGCGTCAGCCCGGACAGTTCGATCCGCGCGCCGTTCGCGTCGTTGTACCAGGTGACGCGCGGACCTGCCGGTTCGCGGGCCAGGATCGGGTCGAGGACGGCCTCGGTGAGGGTGAGCGCCTGGTCGAGGTCACGCATGCTCGACGTCACGATCGTCGGCGGGGAGGGGGGTCAGTTCACGCATTTCGGTCCGTTCTGGCCTGCGTCGATCGGTGGGGCGGGGGGAACCGGCGTCGCGGAGGTCGAGGGTCCGGAGAGATCGAACATGGAGCTCGCCGCCGAGCCCGGACCAGAATAGTCGCTCGCGAGCACGACCCCGACCGAACCCGGCGACATCGACTCGTCGGCGATCACGGCCAGCCCGCCGAGCGCCTGCGCGACGGCCTTGGCGCGCGAATCAGAGGTGTCGGCGGTGAGCACCCGGCTGCTGCTCGCGCTGCGTCCGGAATAGTTCGTGACGGTGCCCTCGCGGAAACCCTTGGCGCTCAACGCCTGCGAGACCTTGCCCGCCAGCCCCGCGACCCCGCCCGCGTTGTAGACGTCGACCGTCACGCTGTCCGGATTCACCAGTGGCTGTGGGGTTTCGCCGCTCGGCCCGCCGACGAGCGATGCCACATAGGACTTCACGGCTTTCGGGTCGACCCGCACCACGGATTCGCCGTCGCCGGTCATGCCGTTGAGATCGGTCACCGGAATGGTCTCGAATTTCACCTGCCCACCGGACAGATCCTTGAGCTGCTGGAGGAAGGTCAGCACGTCCCAGTCCTCGTCCAGTACGACGGTGCGCCCGACCGCCTCGCTGAGCTGGCCGAGCCGCGAGGGATTCGCGAGGGTCTTCGCACTGAGCACCTGTCCGACGAGCTGGGCCATGAACACCTGCTGGCGCACGATCCGGTCGAGATCGCCGCGCTCGAGGTCGTGGCGCTGGCGCACGAAACTCAATGCCTGCGGACCGTCGAGTTTCTGCCGTCCGGCGGGGAAGTCCGCACCCGACATCCATTCGTCCACCGAATGGTTCAGGCAGACGTCGACACCGCCCACGGCCTCGGTGAGCAGGACGAATCCGAGCAGGCTCACCTCGGCGTAGTGATCGACGCCGATACCGGTCAGATTGGCGACGGTGGTGATCAGCGCCTTGCGACCGGCCTGGGTGGCCCGCTTGTCGACTTCGGAGTCGGACAGACCGGTGCCGATGAGTTTCGCGCGCTCGGCCTCCTTGGTCGCGCCGTAGGCCGAGTTGATCTTGCCCTTGCCGAATCCCGGTATGTCGACGTAGGAGTCGCGGGGTAGCGAGATGGCGGTCGCGGAACGCCCGTCGTTGGGGACGCGCACCAGAACGATGGTGTCGGTATTGGTGCCGACCTCGTCACCCGCGTGCAGCATGGCCCGTTCCGCCTGCGTCAGCGGGTTGCCGTGCGCGTCGGTGCGACTGTCCACCCCGACCAGCAGGATGTCGATCGCGCCGTCGCGACTTCCGCCCAGTCCCAGGTCGCCGATGCGTTCGATATTGGAGATCAGCGCGTCGACGCTGTGCCAGGCGAAACCGGTGACCACCACGACGAGCGCGGCGAGCAACGCGACGATGACCTGTACGGGCCCGACGGTTCCCGGGCCGCCGGCTCCGGACGATCGTGACGGAACCGACCCGCTCATCGACTCAACTCCCGCATCCTCTCGACGAACTCGATGGAATCCGGGCGCGGCACGTACCGTCGGAACGCCGACGGCGTCATCCACCCGACCGGCCCCGCCTCCGGCTGCCCCCTGCCCGCTCCGGTGGCAACTGTCCACCGGAACATACGCCCCCAGGCTAACCAACGGCTACCTCGGTACGGGTCAACCGGCGATGTCACGGCGTGCCAGACTTGCGCCCGTGACTGTGTCGAACCCACCGTTGACCGCCCGTCTCGTCGTGACCGGAGCCGGTGGACAGGTGGGCCGGGAGCTCCTGCGGCTGGCGCCCGACGCCCGCGGATACGGCCGAACCGACCTGGACATCACCGATCCCACCGCGGTCCGCGCGGTCGTCGGGCCCGATGACGTCGTGCTCAACTGCGCCGCCTTCACCGCGGTCGACCGCGCCGAATCCGAGCAGGCCGCCGCCTTCGCCGCCAACGAGACCGGCCCCGCCGTGCTCGCGGCCGAATGCGCGCGGGCCGGAGCCCGATTGATCCACCTGTCCACCGATTACGTGTTCCCGGGTACCCACGATCGGCCCTACGACACCGCCGACCCGACCGGACCGACGACGGTGTACGGGCGCTCGAAACTGGCGGGGGAGCGCGCTGTCCTCGATATCGCCCCCGACGCGGTGGTGGTGCGCACGGCCTGGGTGTACCGGGGACGTGACGGCGATTTCGTCGCTACCATGCTCCGCCTGGAAGGTGAGCGCGGCACCGTCGACGTGGTCGACGACCAGCTCGGCTCACCCACCTACGCCGTCGACCTCGCCGCGGCCCTGCTCGACCTCGCCTCCGCGCAGGCCCCGCCCCGCGTGTTGCACGCCACCAACACGGGCCGCGCCACCTGGTTCGAGCTGGCCCGCGCCGTCTTCGAGGAGATCGGCGCCGATCCGGAGCGGGTACGTCCGTGCGATTCCACCGCGTTCCCGAGACCCGCGCGCCGCCCGGCCTATTCGGTGCTGTCGGACCGGTCGTGGGTGGCCGCCGGACTGACACCGCTGCGTCCGTGGCGGGACGCGCTGCGCGCCGCGCTGGCCGATCGCTGAGCCCGGGACAGATCGTCGGCGAGACCCGCTCCGCCCGTATCGATTTCGATCATCGCCGCGCTCCGCTGTTCGACCGCGGTCGGCGTCACGGGCGATGCCGCCAGTATTCGCACCGCGGGCCGCGCGCCGGAACGGTTCCGACTAGGCTCGGCGGTCGTGAGTGAGCGCAGCGAGCGAACCGACAACCCGTCCTCGGAATCCGTGTCCCCCGGCCGCATCGCGGTCGTGACGGTGACCTATTCACCGGGCGAGCACCTGGACCATTTCATCACCACGCTAGCGCACGCCACCGGTGAGAAACCGCAGGTGATCCTGGCCGACAACGGCTCGGTCGACGGTGTCCCGGAACTGGCGGCCGAGGCGAATTCACACGTGCGACTGCTACGGACCGGCGGAAATCTCGGCTACGGCGGCGCGATCAATCGGGCCGTCGCCGAGATCGACCCCGATATCGAATTCATCGTCATCTCCAACCCCGACATCCGCTGGGGCACCGATTCCATCGACGAACTGCTGGCCGCGGCCGAGCGCTGGCCGCGCGCGGGCGCGCTCGGACCGATGGTGCTCGATCCGGACGGCACCGTCTACCCGTCCGCGCGTTCGGTGCCCGGTCTGCTCGACGGCGCAGGTCACGCGATCCTGGGCACCGTCTGGCCAGCGAACCCGTGGACCCGGCGCTATCGCCAGGACAACGAGCAGATCTCGGAACGCACCGTCGGGTGGCTTTCGGGCTCCTGCCTGCTGGTCCGGCGCAGCGCCTTCGATTCGATCGACGGCTTCGACTCGCGCTACTTCATGTACATGGAGGACGTCGACTTCGGCGACCGCCTCGGCAAGGCGGGCTGGCACAATGTCTTCGTCCCGACCGCCGAGGTCACCCACGCCCAGGGACACGCGGCGAGCCGCCACCCGGAACTGATGCTGCCCGCCCACCACGCGAGCGCCTACCGGTTCCAGGCCGACCGGCATCCGCACTGGTGGCAGGCGCCGCTGCGGCTGGCGTTGCGGGCCGGACTTGCCATTCGCTCCCGGATTGCGGTTCGATCTGCGCTGCGACAGCAGGCACGAGGCTGACCCGAGTCGGGGCCGCCGCGCGGAACAATCCACTGTGAACAGGGGAAGTTGATGTCAGGACATGCAGGCACCGAAGCCGTGATTCTGGTCGGCGGCCAGGGAACGCGGCTGCGTCCGCTGACCCTGTCGGCACCCAAGCCGATGCTGCCGACCGCGGGACTGCCGTTCCTGACCCACCTGCTCGCGCGGATCGCCGAAGCCGGGATCACCCACGTCGTACTCGGCACCTCGTTCAAGGCGGAGGTCTTCGAGGAGCATTTCGGTGACGGCGCCGACCTGGGACTCGACCTGGAGTACGTCACCGAGAGCGAGCCGCTCGGCACCGGGGGCGGCATCCGCAACGTGCTGCCCAAGCTGCGCGGTGACACCGTGATGGTCTTCAACGGCGATGTGCTCGGCGGCACCGAACTCGGCGCGATTCTCGACACCCACGAGTCGACCAACGCCGATGTCACCCTGCATCTGGTCCGGGTCAGCGATCCGAGGGCCTTCGGCTGCGTGCCGACCGACGCCGACGGCCGGGTCACCGCGTTCCTGGAGAAGACCCAGGATCCGCCGACCGACCAGATCAACGCGGGCTGCTACGTGTTCCGCCGCGAGTACATCGAGAAGATCCCGGCCGGTCGCCCGGTCTCGGTGGAACGCGAGGTGTTCCCGGCGCTGCTCGCCGAGGGCGCCCGCGTGCAGGGCCACGTGGACACCTCGTACTGGCGCGATATGGGCACACCGGAGGATTTCGTCCGGGGTTCGGCCGACCTCGTCCGCGGTATCGCGCCCTCGCCCGCCCTGCCGGGGCAGCGCGGGGAATCCCTGGTCCATCCCGGTGCCGGTGTCGCTCCCGGCGCCCTGCTCATCGGCGGCACCGTCGTCGGGCGCGGCGCGGAGATCGGCGCGGGTGCGCGGTTGGACGGCGCGGTCATCTTCGACGGCGCGATCATCGAGGCGGGTGCCACGGTGGAACGCTCCATCATCGGTTTCGGCGCCCGCATCGGCCCCCGGGCGCTGGTGCGCGACGGTGTCATCGGTGACGGCGCGCAGGTCGGCGCCCGCTGTGAACTGCTGCGCGGCGCTCGCGTCTGGCCCGGCGTGGAAATCCCGGACGGCGGCATCCGCTTCTCCACCGACGTCTGATCGCGGCGGACGGGGGCTCGCTCCCCTCGCCCCGGCAGAGCCTCGTTAGAATGTCTAGCGATGCTAGAATCTCGGTATGACCACCCGAAAAGAACGCGAACGGGCCGATCGGCATCAGCGGATCATCGATGCCGCTCGCGAACTCGCGGAAAGTCAGGGCTGGGAGGCGGTGACGGTGCGCAAGCTGGCCGAGCGCATCGAATACAGCCAACCCGTGTTGTACAGCCATTTCACGGGTAAGGCAGCGATCGTCGCGGCCGTGGCCGTCGAGGGCATCATCGATCTCACCACCGCGTTGCGCGCCGCCGAGGAAACCGCGGCGACCCCCGCCGAGGCGCTGGAAAGCGTGACCCGCGCCTACCTGGATTTCGCCGCCGCGAATCCGGCCCGCTACGACGCGATGTTCCTGCTGTCGACCGATCTCGTCTTCGGACTGGACGCGCCGCAGCCGTTGCGCGACGCCTTCGCCGTTTTCGAGGGTCTGTTCCGGCCGTTCGTCGACGACGCCGACCTCGGCGCGCGCGCGGAAGTCGCGTGGAGTTCCATCCACGGCCTGGCCACCCTCGAACGCGCGGGCAGGCTGCGACCGGAGTTGCGTGAGCAACGCCTGGCCCTACTCGTCGCCGAATGGCTTGCCGCCGTTCGCGTCTGATCCAGGGCCGGTGACGCGGTCGGATCCGGCGGTAGCGTGTGGTCATGGCGGATGCGGTGGTGGTCGGATCGGGACCGAACGGTCTCGCGGCCGCGGTGATCCTGGCGCGGGCCGGTCTCGCGGTGGAGGTCTACGAGGCCGAGCCGAGCGCGGGCGGCGGATCGCGCACGGTCGAGCTGACCCTGCCCGGATTCCGTCACGATCTGTGCGCGGGCGCGCATCCCATGGCCTCGGCCTCGCCGTTCTTCCGCGCGTTCGATCTCCCCGCGCACGGCGTGGAACTGCTGACGCCGGAGGTCTCCTACGCCCATCCGCTCGACGGTGGCCGGGCGGGGGTGGCCTGGCGCGATCTCGACCGCACGGTCGACGGTCTCGGACGCGACGGCGCGGCATGGCGCAGACTCTTCGCCCCGATGGTCCGGCACTGGGAGGCCGTCGTCGAGGTCGCGATGTCGGATCTGCGCAGGTTGCCGCGTGATCTGCTGACGGCCGCGCGCTTCGGACTCCGCGTCGTCGAACAGGGCACGCCGTTGTGGAATCTGCGGTTCGACGACGAACCCGCGGCGTCGATGCTGACCGGCGTCGCGACGCACGCGATCACCCCGCCGCGCGCCATTCCCGCGGCGGGGGCGGGCATGCTGCTCGGCACCCTGGCCCACGCGGGCGGCTGGGGGCTGCCGCGCGGTGGCAGCCAGGCGATTCCGGACGCGCTGATCGCCGAACTCGAACGTCTCGGTGGCCGCGTGCACACCGACCATCGGATCGACTCGCTCGACGAATTCCCGGACGAACCGGTGCTGCTCGATCTGAGTCCCGCCGAACTGCTCCGCATCGGCGGTCACCGGCTTCCCGACCGCTACGCCGACCGGCTGCGGGATTTCCGCTACGGCGGCGCGGCCTGCAAGGTCGATTTCGCGCTCTCCGGACCGGTGCCGTGGACGGCCGAGGACTGCGCTCGCGCGGGCACGCTGCACCTGGTCGGCACCAGGAGCGAGGCCGTGGCCGCCGAACGCGCCGTCGCCGCGGGCCGCCACGCCGACCGGCCCTACGTGCTCGCCATCCAACCGGGCGTCGTCGATTCGACCCGCGCCCCGGCGGGCAACCACACCTTCTACACCTACGCCCACGTCCCCAACGGATCACCGCGCGATGTGAGCGCCGCCGTCGTGGCCCAGGTCGAACGTTTCGCCCCCGGCTTCACCGATCTGATACTGGCGAAACACGTCATCACCGCGGCCGAAATGCCCGAGCACAACGCAAATTACATCGGCGGCGACATCTCGGCGGGCGCGATGTCGTTGCGCCAGTTCCTCTTCCGCCCCGCCCCGCGCTGGAATCCGTACGCGACTCCCGTTCCCGGCGTCTACCTGTGCTCGTCGGCGACCCCGCCCGGACCCGGCGTCCACGGTATGAACGGCCTGCACGCGGCCCGCCACGTCCTGCGTTCCCGTTTCGGCATCCACACCGATCCGCTCGGCCTGCTTCGCCGAGGGTGAGACCGGGCGGCCGTAGCAGACTGTCGGTCCAGCCTCGGAGTCGTGGAATGGCATCCGGCGGCGAACCGCCGCGTGTGATGGCGGACGAAGGTCTGTCCGTATCGGGGTCGAGACCACCGCGGAGGCGATCGGCACGCAATCGCGACGCCCGCTCGACGGTCAGCCGAGGCGTTCGCGATACAGGTCCGGCTCCAGATAGATCCGCTCCGCGATCGGCACCGCCGCGCGGACCCTTGCCTCGGCGTCGTCGATCGCCGTGGCGATGTCGGCGATAGCCAGTCCGGGGGCGACGGCGATCTTCGCGGCCACCAGCAGTTCCTCCGGACCGAGGTATTGGGTCTCCAGGTGGATGACGCGTTCGATCCGCGTGCCGTCCACCAGATTCGCGCGGATGGCCGCGTCCTGGCTCGGCGTCGCGCCCTCACCGATGAGCAGACTTTTCATCTCCACGATCAGGACGGTCGCGATGACGCCGAGCAGGATGCCGATGCCGAGCGTGCCGATCCCGTCCCAGATCGGGTTGCCGGTGACCATCGTCAGCCCGACGCCCGCGAAGGCGAGCAGCAGACCGATCAGCGCACCGCTGTCCTCGAGCAGCACCACCGGCAGTTCGGGGTTGCGGGAATTGCGGATGAAGGCCCACCAGCTCGACTGCTGTTTGAACGGGCGGGATTCGCGGGTGGCCGTGGCCAGGCTGAACCCTTCCAGGACCATCGCGACCAGCAGGATCACGATGGCGACGAACGGGTCGCTGAGATGCTCGGGTTCGCGGATCTTGTGGATCCCCTCGTCGATCGCGGCGAGCGAGCCGAGCGAGAACAGCACGAGCGCGACGACGAACGCGTAGAAGTAGCGGTTGCGGCCGTAGCCGAAGGGGTGCAACCGATCCGGACGCTGCTCGGCGCGTTTCTGCCCGATCAGCAGCAGTCCCTGATTGGCGGTATCGGCGACCGAGTGGATGGCCTCGGCCAGCATCGACGACGATCCGGTGATCGCGGCGCCCGCGAATTTCGCGACGGCGATCCCCGCGTCGGCCGCCAACGCCGCGTACACGGCCGTCTTGCTACCACCGCTCGACATACCGGCCGACGCTACTCGCGGACCCGGTCGTCGCGGGGCAGGCACACCAGCCGCCCGGCCGACGCCGAGTCCGGGGCCGGCTGTCGATCGACCGGACCCCGGGAAATCGGGCTAGTTCGCCGGTTCCCGATACAGATCCGGTTCGAGGTAGATCACCCGCGCGGCGGGCACGGCGGCGCGCACCCGCGATTCGGCCTCGTCGATCGCGTTGGCGATCTGGCCGATATCGAGTCCGGGCGTGAACGCCAGTTTGGCGGCGACCAGGATCTCCTCGGGACCGAGGTACTGCGTCTTGAGGTGGATGACCCGCTCGATGCGGTGACCGTCCACCAGATTCGACCGGATCTCGACGTCCTCCTCGGGCGTCGCGCCCTCACCGATCAGCAGACTCTGCATCTCGATGATGAGGATGACCGCGATGACACCGAGCAGCGCGCCGATCGCCAGGGTGCCGATGGCGTCCCACACCGGATCGCCGGTCAGCATGGTCAGTCCGACACCGAACAGGGCGAAGACCAGACCGATCAGCGCGCCGGTGTCCTCGAGCAGCACCACCGGCAGTTCGGGGCTGCGCGAGGTCTTGATGAACCGCCACCAGCTGCTCGTGCCCTTCAGCGGCCGCGATTCCTTGACCGCGGTCATGAAACTGTAGGTCTCGAGTCCGATGGCGATCACCAGGATCACGATCGCGACGATCGGCGACTTGAGTTCCTCGTGGTGTTGAACCTTGTGGATACCTTCGTAGAGCGCGTAGATCGAGCCGAGTGTGAACAGCACCAGGGCGACGATGAACGAGTAGAAGTAGCGATTGCGGCCGTATCCGAACGGATGCAGCTGGTCGGCTTCCTTTTCGGCGCGCTTCTGCCCGAACAGCAGCAGGCCCTGATTGGAGGTGTCGGCCACCGAGTGCACGGCCTCTGCCAGCATCGACGCCGAACCGGTGATCGCCGCACCGACGAACTTCGCGACCGCGATTCCGGCATTCGCCGTCAACGCGGCGATAATCGCCTTCTTGCCACCACCAGCAGACATATGTCGGGTGTCCTCTCTCGTTTGCCGATCTCGGCTAACTTAGCGTGCCCCGCCGCCGGTCACCGAATGAGATCAGTTCGCGCTGCCGACGCACGCGCAGAAGAACTGGGCCGCGCCGTCCACCGCCTGTGCCCGAATATCGCTGTCGGCGGCCGAGATCCAGGCGGCCGCGCCGCGTTCGAGCAGCAGGGTCTGTCCGCCGCGCAGCAGCCGCACGGTACCCGCCGTGCACAGCACGATGCCGGGGCCGTCGTGCAGCGGCACCTGCCCGGTGCCCGCGGTCAGGTCGAAGCGGTGCAGCGCGAATTCCGGTGCGGGCGTGCGATATCGGACCGACCCGTCGCCCGCGGGTTCGGGCAGCACGGCGGGCAGGTCGATCGGTTCGAAATCCAGGACCCGCAGCAGTTCGGGCACGTCGACGTGTTTCGGGGTGAGACCGCCACGCAGCACGTTGTCGGAGTTGGCCATGATCTCGACGCCGAGTCCGCTCAGGTAGGCGTGCAGGTTACCCGCGTCGAGGAACAAACCCTGTCCCGGTTCCAGGGTCACCCGATTGAGCAGCATCGCCGCGAGCACCCCGGCGTCACCGGGATAGGCCTCGGCGAGTTCGAGCGTGGTGCGGGCCTCGGCGACGAAGACCCGGTCGTCCCTGGCCGACAGGTAGCGCACGCAGCCGTCGAGCACCGCGGGCAGCAGCGCGGCGAGCACATTGTGCGGCAGGGTGATCCAGGTCGTGAACAGCGTGCGCAATCCGGCCGAATCCGGCTGCGCCGCAAGGAGTTCGGCATAGGATTCGAGCTGTGGCACGCCGAGCGCGCGCAACAGCGCCACCGTGCGCTCCGGCGCGCGGAATCCCGCGAGCGCCTCGAACCGCTCCAGTGCGACGACCAGTTCCGGCTTGTGGTTCTCGTCGCGATAGTTGCGCATCGGGGAATCCAGCGGCACCCGCGCGCGATTCTCCCGTTCGAATCCCGTCTGGGCCTGGACCTCGCTCGGATGCGCCTGTAGCGACAGCGGTTCCTCGGCGGCCAGGATCTTCAGCAGGAACGGCAGTTTGCCGCCGAACTCCGATGCGGCCGCGCCGAGTTCACGCTCGGGATCGGCCGCGACCAGCTTCAGCAGTGAGACGGTGCCCTCCGGCGTGCGCACATGGGCGGGATCGGCGGGATGGGCGCCGAACCACAATTCGGCCTCGGGATGGGCGGAGGGAACGGGTCTGCCGCACAGTTCGGCGAGCGCGGTGCGCGAACCCCAGGCGTAGGAGCGCAGCGCACCAACGAGTTCGTGCACTAGTAGCGTCCCCCGTCGTACTGATCACCCGGTGCCGCGGCGCCGCCGCGCGCACCGATCAAACGCAGGTAGGCCGCGGCCATTTCGATACGGACGGCGAGCACGGCGAGTTGCTCCAGTTCGGTGCTGTGGGTGGCCGATCCCGGCAGCGGAACCCCGGCCTCGTCGACCCGGGCCCGCGTCGGACCCGCCGGATCGTCGAGCGTGTTCTGCAACAGATCGACGTCGGCGTTGAGCAGATCGGCGTCGACCACGCCGGAACCGCCGAATACCGCGAGCCTGCGGCGGGCGGAGGACTGGTCGGGGTCGGTGCTGAGGACGAAGATCCTGGTGCGTTCCACCGGAGCCGGACCGTCGAGTTCCTCGTCGTGGAACAGCGGGTCGAAATCGGGTGCGACCCCGCCCGCGGCGTCGGCGAGGCGCGCGTTGGCCGTGACGGCCTCGTGCAGGTCGGCGGAGGCCGCCACCCGGCCCGCCGACTGCAACAGCACCTCGGCGCTGTGCTCGGCCAGTGCCACGGCGGCGGGGGAGTCGCCCGCGAACACGATCCCGTGCTGCTGCATGCGCGTCGCCAGCGTCTTGGCCGGATTGTGGAAGACCTCGTTCTGCGGCGCGTCGCGCATGGCCTCGGCGTCGAGTACATCGGCGAGCGCGGCGAGATCGGGGACGACGGCCCCCGAACGCGACGGGTCGACGGTGCGCAGCACCGCGATCCCGACCGCCAGATAGCGCAGCAGCCGATTGTGGTCGAGGACGGTGACGCGCGGTTCGAGCAGCGCGCTGCGGCGGGCCGCGGCGGTGCGCAACGGGCCCTCCATCGGCGCCGCGATCACCACCTCGGCGCCGCGCCGCTGCGCGCGGTCGACGGCATCGATCAGACGTGGATCGCCCGCGTCGTCGCCCGCGATCAGGACCACGTCGAGTGGTCCGACCCAGGCCGGAAGCGCGGGAGCGGGCACGATGGGCAACCCGGCGCGGTCGCCGAGCGCCGCGACGAGCAGTGCGCCCGCCCGTGCGGCCCGGCCACCGCCGGTCACCAGGACGACGCTGCGAGGTCGGATGTCGGTGAGTGACGCGAGCGCGTTCTCGTCGACGGCTGCCGCGGTCGCGCGTACCTGGGCGCCTCCCGAAGCGGCCGAACGCAGGGCGCCGCTGCTGTCGGCTGCCTCGAGCGATGCGGCGTCATCGAGGTCGAGTACCGGAGTTCCAGCGATCATCGGGCGTCCCACCTCCCCTCATCCGCTGTATTCGATTCGTCCGAACGCACCCGGGTCGTACACACCGAGCCCAGGTCGGACGAATCCACTGTCTGTGATTCCACTATTCCAGTCAGGAGCGGACGATGCTCAGGATCTCGGTCACGAGTGCGTCTACTTCCGCCGACGTCCTGGCTTCGACGTTCAACCTGAGCAACGGTTCGGTATTGGACGCGCGCAGATTGAACCACGCGTCGTCGGCGAGTTGCACGGTCACACCGTCCAGTCGGTCGATGGCGACCGCGCGGTTCCCGAATGCCTCCAGCACCGCGAGCGTGCGCTCGGCCGCGTCCGCGACGGTGGAATTGATCTCGCCGGAGGCGGCGTACTTCTCGTAGGCCGCCATCAGCTCGGAGACCGGCCGGTCCTTCTCGCCGAGCGCGGCGAGCACGTGCAGGGCGGCGAGCATGCCGGAATCGGCGCCCCAGAAATCGCGGAAGTAGTAGTGCGCGGAATGCTCACCGCCGAAAACCGCGCCGGTGGTTGCCATCTCCTGCTTGATGAACGAGTGGCCGACCCGGGTGCGCACCGGCGTGCCGCCGAGTTCGTGCACCAGTTCGGGCACCGCGTGCGAGGTGATCAGGTTGTGGATGACGACCGCGCCCGGCTCCTTGGCCAGCTCGCGCTCGGCCACCAGGGCGGTGATGGCCGACGGCGACACCGGATCGCCCTTCTCGTCCACCACGAAACACCGGTCGGCGTCACCGTCGAAGGCCAGCCCGATATCGGCGCCGGTGCTGCGGACCAGCTTCTGTAGATCCACCAGATTCGCCGGATCGAGGGGATTGGCCTCGTGGTTGGGGAAGGAGCCGTCCAGTTCGAAATACAGCGGCTCGATCTTCACCTGGCCCAGCGTGCCGAGCACCGCGGGCACCGTGTGCCCGCCCATGCCGTTGCCCGCGTCCACCGCGATGGTGAGGGGGCGGATGTCGTCGAGTTCGACCAGCCCGCGCAGGAAACTCGCATAGTCGGCGAGTACGTCGACCTCGGTCTCGGCGCCGCGCGGTCCGTCGAAAGCGGGCACGCCGGAGACGACTTCGTCCTTGATGATGCCGAGGCCGGTGTCCTGGCCGACGGGCAGCGCCTTGGCCCGGCACAGCTTGATGCCGTTGTAGCGCGCCGGATTGTGGCTCGCGGTGAACATCGCGCCGGGGCATTCGAGGCTGCCGGAGGCGAAGTAGAGCTGGTCGGTGGAGGCGAGGCCGATATGCACCACGTTCAGGCCCTGTCCGGTCACGCCCTCGGCGAAGGCCGCGGCCAGTTCCGGTGAGGAGTCGCGCATGTCGTGTCCGATGACAACGCGAGAGGCGCCCTCGGAGCGCATCAACCGCGCGAACGAGGCCCCGACGTCGCTGACGAATTGCGCGTCGAGCTGTTCACCGACCACTCCGCGAACGTCATAGGCTTTGATCACCGCGTTCACGAATTCGGCAGAGCGCGTGGCTGTCATAGCCACTACCCTAGTGGCTCGGCCGGACGGGATCGACGGGGTCCCGTTCTCGTGCCGCGGGGGTGGGTCAGCTCGGCGGGTCGGGCAGTACGCGCAGATGTCCGCGTCGCCCGGTCCTGGTGGTGCGCTGCTGGGGCGGCGGCGGTGCGTAATCGCGGTAGCCGCGCTGGTCGGGTTCCGGCGGACGGCGCCGCAACCCGGCCTCGCGCACGGCTTCGGCCAACGCGGTGAGATCGTCGTCGTCCGGTGTGCTGGAGGAGAATCCGCCTTCGTGCCTGACCATGTCCCAGCCCTTGGGGGCGGTGATGCGGGAGGCGTGGGTTTCGCACAGATCCCATGAGTGCGGTTCGGCGACGGTGGCCAGTGGTCCGACGACGGCGGTCGAGTCCGAGTACACATACGTGAGCGTCGCGACGGCCGGATTCTTGCAGCCGGGTCGGCAACAACGACGCATGGGGATCACGCGGATGAGAGTAACCCCACTCGGCCCTCCGAGGTGGCCGGACACGCGGTAAAAGGGGTGAGGCTCACAGCGGGATCGCCACGGTCGCCGGGCTAGTCCTCGGGGTCGATGAGGTCGGGATCGACCCCGAGATAGGTGGCGATCTGTTGCACGAGAACCTCGCGCAACAGATCGATGAGGTCGTCGGGATCGCCCGCCCGCAGTTCCAGTGGTTTGCGGAACAGCACGACCCGCGCACGGGTCGCCGCCCCGTGCCGGTCGACGCCCGCGGGCACCAGTCGGGACAGGGGTACGGGGCCGTCAGCCACCACCTCGTCTGGCCAGGTGACCGAATCGGGGTGCAGCGGACGGATTTTGGGGACATCGTCGACGGCGATATCGAGTTTGGTGAGTCGATCGTGCCAGCGGCTGTCCAGCGGCGCGAACGCCTCCAGCACCAGCCGGTCGAATTGCTGGCCGCGCGTACGCCACGCCGGAACGGTCGGAGGCAGCATGGGTCCGCGCACGCCGCGACCACGCCGGATCACCGACCGGGCGGTCGGTGGTCGTCGATTGCGAGAGCGAGACATAAGAGAAATCTAGGTGAACACGCACCGACCTCGTGCATCGAGGTCGGTGCGGCATCAGGTTCTAGCCGATTCCGCGCTTGAGGCGGCGGCGCTCCCGTTCGGAGAGGCCGCCCCAGATCCCGAAGCGCTCATCGTGTGCGAGTGCGTATTCCAGGCACTCGTCGCGTACTTCACAGCCCATGCAGATCCGTTTGGCCTCGCGGGTCGAGCCGCCCTTCTCGGGGAAGAACGCCTCCGGATCGGTCTGCGCGCATAAGGCGCGTTCCTGCCACTGCTCTTCGATGGATTCGAACATCTCGTCGAAGCCCGTCACGACCAGGCTGAGCCGGGGTGTCGATATGTCGTCACCCGCCTCCTGTTCGATCCGGCCGATGTCTGTGCAGACGCCACGTGCTGCGCCTGCTGTGGAATCGGTTGGCGAGACCATGTCTTCGGCCATCGCTCCGCCTCCTCACTGTGTGTTAGCGCAGAATGATTCTTTCCGTCGGACCAACGCGCACACCGACGGCCGTACCCCGCGACGTTGTCCCGCGGACATCCCCGTGCTCGTCATTCCAGTGCGAACATCTGTTCGAAAAACTGCTCGCGCCAGCACTCTCGCGCGAGCCCGGAATGACATGTCTGTGATTAGACACGCCGGATGTGTTGATGGTCAAGCGGCCGACGCTATTCCGTTACTATCCGTCGCCGATTTCTGTGTTGATCTTGTGGTACCCACTAGCAAATGACCAGCAAATATGCGGCGAACACCGCCGGTTCCGGTACCGCATAGGCTGTGTCGATGTGACTGCACAACAAGCGGACATCGCGCCCGCGAACGGGCCCAAGATCGCCGTACTCGTCGGTGGAGTCGGTGGCGCGCGGTTCCTGCAGGGTGTTCGGGAACTGCTGCCGGAAGCCGACGTTTCCGCGATCGTCAATGTAGGTGACGACGTCTGGATGCACGGCCTCCGCATTTGCCCCGACCTCGATACCTGCATGTACACGCTGGGTAACGGAATCGATACCGAACGTGGATGGGGGCGGGTCGGAGAAACTTGGCACGCCAAGGAGGAACTCGCCGAATACCATGCCGAGCCGGACTGGTTCGGGTTGGGCGATCGGGATATCGCGACGCACTTGATTCGAACCGAAATGTTGCGTGCCGGGTACCCGCTTTCCGCGGTCACCGAAGCGCTGTGCAAGAGGTGGCAACCCGGCGTGAAACTGATCCCGGCAACCGACGATCGCTGTGAAACGCATGTCGTTGTGAGTGATCCTGGCAACCCTGGCGAACGTCGCGCGATCCATTTCCAGGAGTGGTGGGTTCGTTACCGAGCGAACATCGAGACCCATGGATTCGCGACAATCGGGGCGGATGACGCCACTCCCGCCCCAAATGTGATCGATATCATAGATCAGGCCGATATTGTTATGATGGCCCCCTCCAATCCCGTCGTCAGCATCGGCGCGATCCTCGCGGTGCCGGGAATCCGCGGCGCGCTGCGCACCACGTCGGCCAAAGTGATCGGGGTATCGGGGGTCATCGACGGCAAACCGCTGCGCGGGATGGCCGACGAATGCCTGTCCGTGATCGGGGTCGAGACCACCGCGGAGGCGATCGGCAGGCATTACGGCGCCCGCTCGGCGACCGGCATCCTGGACGGTTGGCTGATCCACAGCACCGACTCGGCGCGGGTGCCGGGAGTCGAGGTGCGTAGTGTGCCCTTGCTGATGACCGATCCGCCCACCACCGCGGAAATGGTGCGTGAGGCCCTCGACCTTGCCGGAGTGAAATGGTGACAGTGAATCCTGGCCGGAAAGAGTTGGTGACAGTGAATCCTGACCGGAAAGAGCTGCCGACGGTGAATCCTGGCCGGAAAGAGCTGCCGACGGTGAATCCCGGCCGGAGTGAGACGGACGTGAATTCCGATCACGCCGCGAACGAACTGCGCATCCTGCCGATCACCGGCCTGCCGGAGTTCCGGCCGGGCGACGACCTGGCCGAGCACATCGCGGCGGCGGCGCCGTGGCTGGCCGACGGCGACATCCTCGTGGTCACCAGCAAGATCGTGGCCAAGGTCGAAGGCCGGATCGTCGCCGCGCCGCTGGATCCGGAGGAACGCGACAGCGCGCGCCGCGCACTCGTCGATCAGGAAGCGGTGCGGGTGCTGGCGCGCAAGGGCCGCACCCTGATCACCGAGAACAAACTCGGCATCGTCCAGGCGGCGTCGGGGGTCGACGGTTCCAATGTCGAACAGGGCGAACTGGTGTTGTTGCCGAACGACCCCGACGGCAGCGCGAAGGCGTTGCGCGCCGCGCTCGGTGAACGTCTCGGCGTCACCGTCGCGGTGGTCGTCACCGACACCATGGGGCGGGCCTGGCGCAACGGGCAGACCGACGCCGCGATCGGCTCGTCCGGTCTGCGGGTCCTGCACGACTACGCGGGCGCCGTGGACGGGCAGGGCAACGAACTCCACGTCACGCAGGTCGCGATCGCGGACGAACTGGCCGCCGCCGCCGATCTGGTGAAGGGCAAACTCGGCGGCGTACCCGTCGCCGTGGTGCGCGGATTGCCGGTCACCGACGACGGCTCGGGCGCGGTCGACCTGCTGCGCGGCGGCACCGAGGATCTGTTCTGGCTCGGCACCGCCGAGGCGATCGAACGCGGAAGGAAAGAGGCGCTGTTGCTGCGCCGTTCGGTCCGGCAGTTCGCCGACACCCCGGTCGACCCCGAACGCGTTCGCGGCGCCGTCGCGACAGCGCTGACGGCGCCCGCACCGCACCACACCCGTCCCGTGCGTTTCGTGTGGCTGCGCGAACGCGAGTTACGCGAGGCGTTACTGGAGGCGATGGCCGACAAGTGGCGCACCGACCTCACCGCGGACGGACTCGATCCCGAACGGGTGGAGCGCCGGATCGCCCGCGGGCGCATCCTCTTCGACGCACCCGAGGTGATCATTCCGTTCTGCGTGCCCGACGGCGCGCACGATTACCCCGACGAGCGCAGGCGCGCCGCGGAGCGGACCATGTTCACGGTCGCGGTCGGCGCGGCGGTGCAGGGCCTGCTGGTGGCGCTGGCCACCGACGGGATCGGCAGCTGCTGGATCGGCTCGACGATCTTCGCCCCGGAGGTCACCCGTTCGGTGCTCGGGCTCGCCGAGGACTGGAATCCGCTGGGCGCCATCGCCATCGGTCATCCGCTCGAGGAACCCGCGCCGCGTTCGGTATTCGGTCCGGGCTCGGGTTTGGTGGAACTGTGATCATGGGAACCGTGACTTTCCGAACCGCGATCGCGTCCACCTGTTCCGCCGTCGGCGGATTCGCGCGATGAGCGCCGAATCGCTGCATGCCTCGGCCACGAAACTACTCGAATCCTGGTGCCCGGCAACACGTCCCGATCAGTCACTCCGGGAGGCGATGCTGGCTTTCCTCGGGTCGGCGCCCGGTGGCTGCCTCCGTGGGCACGCGCCGGGGCACATCACCGCGTCGACCATCGTCTTCTCGCACGACCGCAGCGAGGTCCTGCTGACCCTGCATCCCCGGGTCGGGCGTTGGCTCCAACTCGGCGGGCATTGCGAGGAGGGTGACGAGACGGTCGCCGACGCGGCGCTGCGCGAGGCGACCGAGGAATCCGGTATCGAAGGCATCTACCTGGAACCGGAACTGTACGGGGCGCAGGCGCATCCGATCACCTGTTCGCTCGGTGTGCCGACGCGCCACCTCGATCTGCTGTTCCTCGGCGTCGCCCCGGCGGGCGCGGTTCCGGTGCGCAGCGCGGAGTCGACCGACCTGCGGTGGTGGCCGGTCGGCGCCCTGCCCGACAACGCGGATGTTCTGCTGGACCGCTAGTACCGCCGTCGAAGGGCCGCATCCTCCGGGATGCGGCCCTTCTTCTGTTTCCGGGACCGACCCGCATGCCACGGCAACTTTACAAATCAGCGCATTTGTATAGACATCCGACACTGTGATGGCTATTGTAAATCATAGATGTATTGCGCGTCACACTTTCGGCGCGCCGCTGGAAAGAGGAGACAACGATGTCGACGGATATCGACGCGTCCGAGCGCCCGGTGCAGGCGCAGGCGTGGCGCGACCGCAAGCGGTACATGTGGCTGTGGGGGCTTTTCGCGCCGACGGGGCTGTTCACCATCGGCCTGCCACTGATCTGGGCGCTCAACGAGATCGGCTGGCACCGGCTGGCGCAGGTGCCGTTCTGGCTCGGTCCGATCCTGATCTACGTGCTGATCCCGATCGCCGATGTGTTCTTCGGCCCGGACGGTGAGAATCCGCCCGACGAGGTGATGGAGTACCTGGAGAACGACAGGTACTACCGCTATCTGACCTACCTGTACCTGCCGTTCCAGTACGCGGGACTGGTGATGGCCTGCTACCTGATCACCGCGGACGACGTGAGTTGGCTCGGCATCGACGGCGGGCTGCACCTGGTCGACAAGATCGGGCTCGCCATCACCGTCGGCATGATCGGCGGCATCGGCATCAACACCGCGCACGAACTGGGCCACAAGAAGGTGCGCCTGGAGCGCTGGCTGTCGCGGATCGCGCTGGCCCAGCCCTTCTACGGCCATTTCTACATCGAGCACAATCGCGGCCACCACGTGCGGGTGGCGACGCCGGAGGATCCCGCTAGTTCCCGGATCGGCGAGTCCTTCTGGGCCTTCTGGCCGCGCACCGTGTGGGGGAGTCTGAGCTCGGCGTGGCGGCTGGAGTCGACTCGGCTCGAGCGTCTCGGCAAGAAGCCGTTCAGTCTGCACAACGAGGTGCTCAGCGCCTGGCTCATGTCGGTGGTGCTGTACGCCACGCTGATCGCGATCTTCGGTATCGAACTGCTTCCGTACCTGGTGTTGCAGGCGGTGGTCGGATTCAGCCTGCTCGAGGCCGTCAACTACCTCGAGCACTACGGGCTGGTGCGCGAGCGAACCGCCTCGGGGCGCTACGAGCGCCCGGCGCCGGTGCACAGCTGGAACAGTGATCACCTGGTCACCAATATCTTCCTGTACCACCTACAGCGTCACAGTGACCATCACGCCTACCCGACGCGGCGCTATCAGACCCTGCGCAGCTGGGACGGCGCGCCCAATCTGCCCAGTGGCTACGCCAGCATGATCCTGCTCGCCTACTTCCCGCCGCTGTGGCGTCGGGTGATGGACAAGCGGGTGCTGGCCCATTACGACGGCGACATCACCCGGGCCAATATCCAGCCAGGTAAACGGGATCGGGTCCTCGCCCGCTACGGCGCGAGCACGACGGAGGTGTAGTCGTGAGCTCTTTCCGTTGCCCCGTCTGTGATTACGTCTACGACGAGTCGAAAGGTGAACCACACGAAGGATTTCCGGCCGGAACGGCCTGGTCCGAGGTGCCCGACGACTGGTGCTGTCCCGATTGCGGCGTACGCGAGAAAATCGATTTCGAACCGGTAGGAGTGAGCGGATGAGTACAGCGTCACCCAGTGAAGCGACGACCGGCCTGGAGGCGGGCGGGCCGGATTACAAACTGTTCCAATGTGTCCAGTGCGGTTTCGAGTACGACGAGGCGCAGGGCTGGCCCGACGACGGAATCACCCCCGGTACCAGGTGGGACGATATTCCCGATGACTGGACCTGTCCGGACTGTGGCGCGGCCAAAGCCGATTTCTTCATGGTCGAGATCGAACGGTCGTGAGATTTTGACTGCGGCAGATGCCCGTGACAGTGTCGCGGGTATGCCGCGTACCGGACCGAGGGTTCCTTATCAGGAAGCGGCGCGGCTGCTGCTGCGCACATCCGTCCTCGACGGTATGCGCGAACTGCTCGTCGAACGGGACTGGGCCAAGATCACCCTCGGCGATGTCGCGACCAGGGCGGGCGTCAGCAGGCAGACCCTCTACAACGAGTTCGGTTCACGCGCGGGCCTGGCGCAGGCGTACGCGCTGCGACTGGCCGACGATCTCGTCGATCATGTCCACACCGCGATCGACGGCAACGTCGGTGACGCGCGCGCCGCGTTCCGGGAGGGTCTGGCCGGGTTCTTCCTGGACGCGGCCACCGATCCGCTCGTGCAGTCGCTGCTCTCGGGCGAGGCGAAACTGGATCTGCTCCGCCTCATCACCCTCGACGCGGGGCCCTTGCTCGCGCACGCGACCGATCGCCTCGCGGGGGCCTTCGAGAACAGTTGGGTGGACGCCACCCGGGCGGAATCGGAGATCCTCGCGCAGGCGTTGGTGCGGATCGCGCTGAGTTACATCCCGACCCCGCCCGGTCCCGGGCACAATGCCCCCGTCGAGCTGAGCGAGTTGCTGGCTCCTTACGTGGAGGCGATACTGTCCGCGAGGGACCGGCAGTAGCAGCGGTTCGGACCGGAGCTCGGCGTTAGCCGCCGGTGCACAGTGCGTCGAGGCACTTGTGATTTCGACCAAAAACCGACTAGCAGGGTTGTAAGTACCACCACGTTTGATTGCCTAGGCGCTGTGTAACAGTCCGAAACACTGTATGTATTGTCCTGCAACGAAGTGGAAGTACGGAGTAAGCGGGGCAAACGTGCAATCGGTTGGCAAACCGAAGGGGTCGCTCGATCCCAAACGCCATCTCTGGGTGTTCGGTCTGCTCGCGCCCGCCTGTGCGCTGCTCCCTTCGCAACTTGTCCTGCGCACCGGCTACGAGATCTTCTGGTGGATCGGGCCGGTCCTGATCCTGATCGTCATCCCGGTGCTGGACTGGGTCGTCGGCGAGGACGGATCCAATCCGCGCGACGAGGACTACGAGCGCCTGTCCAACGACAGGTTCTACCGGTGGTGCACCTACCTCTTCCTACCGATCCAGCTGATCGGCCTGGTGATCGCCAGCGCGATGTGGGCGGGCGACGACCTGAGCCTGCTGGACAAACTCGGCCTGGCGACCACTCTCGGCTTCGTCAGCGGTATCGGTATCAACGCGGCGCACGAACTGGGTCATCGGGTCGAGGTCCTCGAGCGCTGGCTGGCGAAACTCGCGCTGGCGCAGTCCGGCTACGGCCATTTCTTCGTCGAGCACAACCGTGGTCACCACGTCCGCGTCGCCACTCCCGAGGATCCGGCGAGCGCCCGGCTGGGGGAATCGCTGTGGGAATTCCTGCCGCGCAGCGTCGGCGGCGGATTCCGTTCGGCGATCGGCCTGGAGCGCGAGCGGCTGGCCCGGCGCGATCGCGGCTGGTGGAGCCCGCACAATCACATCCTCCAGGCCTGGGCGATGTCGCTGGTGCTGTTCGGCACGCTGATCGGGATCTTCGGCATCGCGACGGTGCCGTGGCTGTTCCTGCAAGCCGTGATCGGGGCCTCGCTGCTGGAGACGGTGAACTACGTCGAGCACTACGGTCTGCTGCGCGAGCGCAGGCCCAACGGCCTCTACCGCCGTTGTTCGGCCCGCGACAGCTGGAACAGCGATCGCCTGGTCACCAATATCTTCATGTTCCACCTGCAACGGCACAGTGACCATCACGCCAACCCCGGTCGCCGCTACCAGACGTTGCGCACCTCGGCGCTGGCGCCGCGGCTGCCCGCGGGCTACGCCAGCATGATCGTGCTCGCCGCGATCCCGCCGCTCTGGCGAGCGGTGATGGACAAGCGGGTGCTCGCCCACTACGACGGCGACCTCGACAAGGCCAATGTCCTGCCCCGTAAACGGGTCAGACTGGCGGCCTCGCACCGGGCCGCCGCCTGACCCCGACTCACGCGGGACGCGCGGATTAGGTTAGGCTCAGCTAATGTTCGATAGGTTGCTCGTCCTCGCAACCGCCGCCGCGGCTGTCCTCGGTCCGCTCGCGGCGGCCACTCCCGCCGCCGCCACTCCCGCCGCCACGCGCGGTGTCGTCGTCATCGTGCCCGGCCAGTCGTTGGGCCCGCTGCCCTACGAACCGATGGCCGCCGAACTGCGGGCGGACGGATACACCTCCGTCGTCCTCGATCTGCGGGGTTTCGACGTGGCGGCCGACGCCGCGTCGGTCGCCGCCGCCGTGGACGCGGCCCGCGCCGAACATCCCGGCGTTCCCGTCGCCCTGGTCGCGCACAGTATCGGCGCGATGAGCGGCCGCTACTACCTGCGCAATCTGGGTGGTGCGGACCGGATCGCCACCTACGTCGCGATCGGCGCGCCGCAGTACGGATCGTCCGGCGCGTGCGGGCAGCCGGTTGGCGCCGAGATCTGCCCGGACACCCGGTTCATGGCCGAGCTCAACGCCGGCGACGACACCCCGGGACCGACCGCGTACTACTCGATCCGCAGTGAGCGGGAATGGTCCGACGGGCGCCTCGACGGCGGACAGTGCCGGATCACGCCGTTCCCGACCCTCGGTAACGGCGGCGTCGACCACGCGCTCGAACCGCTGCTTCCCGCGGTACTGCCGCTGGTGCGCGGCGCGCTCGCGGGTGTGTGCGATGGTGAATTCGTCGACGAACCGGACGGCGCGATCGACCCGAGGTCGACCATCTTCCCCAACGGCGTCCCCTACAGCTGACACCACCGCGATACGGCAAGACCGTCGCGCTGTGCCACGGCGCGGAGTGACGGACTAGCCTTGCTGATCGAACCGACATTCACCGAGAGGCTGATCCAGGCGCATGACAACCTCAGAACTTCCCGCACGCACGTCCCTGACCGCCGATGTCCGCAACGGCGTCGATTACAAGGTGGCGGACCTCGCGCTGGCCGAATTCGGCCGCAAGGAGATCCGGCTGGCCGAGCACGAGATGCCCGGTCTGATGGCGCTGCGCCGCGAGTACGCGGACGTGCTGCCGTTGCAGGGCGCCCGCATCTCCGGTTCGTTGCACATGACCGTGCAGACCGCGGTGCTGATCGAGACCCTCGTCGCGCTGGGCGCGCAGGTGCGCTGGGCCTCGTGCAACATCTTCTCGACCCAGGACCACGCCGCCGCCGCGGTCGTGGTCGGTCCGCACGGCACCGTCGACGCGCCCGAGGGCACGCCGGTCTTCGCGTGGAAGGGTGAAACCCTCGAGGAGTACTGGTGGGCCGCCGAGCAGATGCTCACCTGGCCGGGCGAACCCACCAACATGATCCTCGACGACGGCGGCGACGCCACCATGCTCGTGCTGCGCGGCGCGCAGTTCGAGAAGGCGGGCGTGATCCCGCCCGAGGACGACGACCACTCCGCCGAGTACAAGGTGTTCCTCAACCTGCTGCGCGAGCGTTTCGAGACCGATCGCGGCAAGTGGGGCGCGATCGCGGAATCGGTCAAGGGCGTCACCGAGGAGACCACGACCGGCGTGCTGCGGCTGTACCAGTTCGCGGCGGCGGGTGAGCTGGTGTTCCCGGCCATCAACGTCAACGACTCGGTCACCAAGTCGAAGTTCGACAACAAGTACGGCACCCGCCACTCGCTGATCGACGGCATCAACCGGGGCACCGATGTGCTCATCGGCGGCAAGAAGATCCTGATCTGCGGTTACGGTGACGTCGGCAAGGGCTGCGCGGAATCGCTTGCGGGACAGGGCGCCCGGGTCCAGGTCACCGAGATCGACCCGATCAACGCGTTGCAGGCGCTGATGGACGGCTACGACGTCGTCACCGTGGAGAAGGCGATCGCGAACGCCGATATCGTCATCACCTCGACCGGCAACAAGGACATCATCACCCTCGATCACATGAAGGCGATGAAGGACAAGGCCATCCTCGGCAATATCGGCCACTTCGACAACGAGATCGATATGGCCGCGCTGGAGCGTTCCGGTGCGCACCGGCTCAATATCAAGCCGCAGGTCGACCAGTGGACCTTCGAGTCGGGCAAATCCATCATCGTGCTGTCGGAGGGGCGTCTGCTCAACCTCGGCAACGCGACCGGACACCCGTCGTTCGTGATGTCGAACAGCTTCTCCAACCAGGTCATCGCGCAGATCGAGCTGTGGACCAAGCCGCAGGAATACGACAACGAGGTCTACCGTCTGCCCAAGGCGCTGGACGAGAAGGTCGCCCGCATCCACGTCGAGGCGCTCGGCGGTGAACTGACCAAACTCACCAAGGATCAGGCCGAGTACATCAACGTCGATGTCGAGGGACCGTACAAGCCGGAGCACTACCGGTACTGACGCCCGCGAGGGATTCCTCCCGAATCACGTGTGCCCCGTCGAGTCCGGCTCGACGGGGCACACGCGTGCGCGGTCACTCGTCCGGCTACAGCCGAAGCCGGTAGCAGTCGCCGTAGAAGTACAGCCGCAGCGCGCAGTTGATCCCGGCCGAACCCGTCATCGACAGCAGTCGGAACACGGTGGCGATATCGGCGGCCGATCCGGAGGCGCTGCCGGTGTCGGCCGCGACGGGATCGGCGGGGGGAAGTGGATCCGCGGCTGCGTTGCCGCAGATGACGGCGCTGGAGATGGCGATCGCCGCGACGATCGCGGGCAGAATGCGTGATTTCGGCATGTGGTTGACCTGCCTGATAGTGGGTGGAGCCGCCGCCAATATACGACAATCTGAAGTGTTGATATTTCATATTTGCCGAGTTGGTCGGGTGGCGTCGGTCCGTCACCCTCGCGCATGTAGCCTGCTCCTCATGGGTGCGCTGGTATCGGTCGAAGGGATCGACGGAGCGGGTAAAAGGACGCTGATCGACGGCGTCGGCGCGGCCCTGCGTGCGCGCGGTCTGCGCGTCGCCACGCTGGCCTTCCCGCGCTACGGCCGTTCGGTGCACGCGGATCTGGCGGCCGAGGCGCTGCGCGGCAAACACGGCGATCTGGCCGACTCGGTGTACGCGATGGCGCTGATGTTCGCGCTCGACCGCGCGGCCGCGCTGCCCGAACTGTCGAAACTGGTGGCCGACAACGATATTGTCGTGCTGGATCGGTACGTCGCCTCCAACGCCGCGTATTCCGCTGCCCGCCAGAAGGAATCGGCGGACGGCGAAACGGTGCGCTGGGTGGGCGATTTGGAATTCGGCAGATTCGCGCTTCCGGTGCCCGCGCTACAGGTGCTGCTCGACGTGCCGACCGAGGTGGCTGCCGAGCGTGCGCACAGGCGTGGCGAACTCGACGAGTCCCGGGCCCTGGACGCCTACGAACGCGACGGCGGTCTGCAACAGCGCACCGACGAGGTATACCGCGAGCTGGCCGAGCTGCCTTGGTTCGGGCCGTGGTGGAAGTTCCGAACCGACGACGACGCCTCGACGTTGATCACCCGATTGGCCGAAATCGTTGCCCGATAAGGTTGGATGTGCGGCGGGATTCGACCAGTGTTGGCGTGGCGGCCCGCTACGAGCGCGAGAGATGACAACATAGTAATTATGAAGCCGAAGATTCTGGTCGTCGACGACGATATGGCGCTCGCGGAGATGCTCACGATCGTCTTGCGCGGGGAAGGGTTCGACCCGCATGTGGTCGGCGACGGCACGCAGGCCCTGGCCGCGGTACGTGAGATCCGCCCCGATCTCGTGTTGCTGGACCTGATGCTGCCCGGTATGAACGGCATCGACGTATGCCGGGTGCTGCGCGCCGATTCTGGGGTGCCGATCGTGATGCTCACGGCCAAGACCGACACGGTCGACGTCGTGCTCGGTCTGGAGTCCGGCGCCGACGATTACATCGTCAAACCGTTCAAACCCAAGGAACTCGTCGCCCGGGTGCGCGCTCGCCTGCGTCGCACCGAGGACGAGCCCGCCGAACTGCTGTCCATCGCGGATATCGTCATCGACGTGCCCGCGCACAAGGTCAGCCGCTCCGGCGTGCAGATCTCGCTGACGCCGCTGGAATTCGATCTGCTGGTGGCGCTGGCGCGCAAACCGCGCCAGGTCTTCACTCGTGAAGTGCTGCTCGAACAGGTATGGGGCTACCGGCACGCGGCTGACACCAGGCTGGTCAACGTGCACGTGCAGCGCCTACGCGCGAAGGTCGAGAAAGACCCGGAGAATCCTGAAATCGTGCTGACCGTCCGCGGGGTCGGGTACAAGGCCGGACCCCCGTGATCGATAGCGAGGAGCGTCCCGCGGGCGCGGTCGGCCACGACGACCCGGCCGGTGCGTCACGCGGGACGGGTCATCGTATTCGAACAGCGCTCACACCGGTGGCGACGTGGTTCAGAGACGTCGGCACCGCGTTGGGTCATG
This sequence comes from Nocardia noduli, assembly GCF_019038455.1. Lineage (NCBI taxonomy): Bacteria > Bacillati > Actinomycetota > Actinomycetes > Mycobacteriales > Nocardiaceae > Nocardia > Nocardia noduli. Next base: position 105,736 of record NZ_JAFMPL010000007.1, on the reverse strand, counting down.
TCTGGCGACGGTCGCTGCAACTGCGCGTCATCGTCTCGACGCTGACCCTGTCGCTGATCGTCATCACCATCCTCGGCGTGGTGCTGACCAGCCAGATCACCGATCGGCTGCTGGACGCCAAGATCAACGCCGCGGTCGAGGAGATGGACCGCGCGCGCAATACGGTGGAGAGCCAGCTCGCGGGTGTGCACGATATCGGCACCCAGCGGCTCGGTGACGCGCGCGACGCGCTGTCCAATCGCGGTGGCACGGGTCAATCCAGCGGTGTGGCAGGCAGTTTCGATTCCGCGCTGAGCATGGTCGGCGGCACGCCGCAGCAGCAGATCTCGGTCGGCCCGATCAGCGAGGTGCCCGAGGAACTGCGCCGGTTCGTGCAGCGCAACCAGGTCAGCTATCAGTTCGCCACGGTGGCGGATCCGGACGGCTATCACGGCCGCGCGCTGGTCATCGGCAGTCCGAGCGCCGAGATCCCGACCCTGGAGATCTACCTGATCTTCCCGCTGGCCAACGAGGAACGCAGCCTGGCGCTCATGCGCGGCACCATGATGATCGGTGGCCTTGTGCTGCTCGTGCTGCTTGCCGCGATCACCGCGCTGGTCACCAGGCAGGTCGTGCTGCCGATCCGGTCCGCCGCGCGGATCGCCAGCCGTTTCGCCGACGGCAGACTCAAGGAACGCATGCTCGTGCGCGGCGAGGACGATATGGCGCGGTTGGCGCAGGCGTTCAACGAGATGGCCGAGAGTCTGTCGAATCAGATCACGCAGCTCGAGGAATTCGGCAATCTACAACGCCGATTCACCTCCGACGTCAGCCACGAGTTGCGCACCCCGCTCACCACCGTCCGCATGGCGGCCGACCTGATCCACAGCAGCAGCGACGATCTGGACCCGGCTCTGGCGCGCAGCGCCGAACTGCTCGTGACCGAACTCGACCGCTTCGAGGGCCTGCTCAACGACCTGCTCGAAATCAGCAGGCACGACGCGGGCGTGGCCGAATTGCAGGTCGAATCGCTCGACGTGCGCATGTGCGCGCGGGCCGCGATCTCCACCGTGCGGCATCTGGCCAAGGACGCGGGCATCGAAGTGGTCATCGACATGCCGGAGGAACCGCTGGTCGCCGACGTCGACCCGCGTCGCGTCGAGCGCGTGCTCCGTAATCTGCTCGCCAACGCCATCGACCACAGCGAGGGCAAACCGGTGCTGATCCGGATGCGCGGCGATGCCGACGCCAACGCGGTCGCGGTGGTGGTACGCGATCAGGGCGTCGGTCTGCGGCCGGGCGAGGAGAAGTTGGTGTTCAACCGCTTCTGGCGTTCGGACCCGTCCAGGATGCGCCGTTCCGGCGGTACCGGACTCGGTCTGTCCATCAGCGTCGAGGACGCGAATCTGCACGAGGGCAGGCTGGAGGCGTGGGGCGAGATCGGCCTCGGCGCGAGTTTCCGGCTGACGTTGCCGCTGGTTCGCGGTAAGAAACTCGGGGTGAGCCCGCTGCCGCTGGAACCGGGCATGCGCAAACCGCCGCGTCCCACCGAATCCGAGACCGTCGAGTTGCCGTCCAGCCCGTTGCCGCAGCCCGAACCGGGCGCCGACCGGGCCCGGGCCACCGAGGCCGACCGCGACGGCGCCGCACCGGAGCCGCCGTCCTCGGACGCCGACAGCGGCGAGGTAGCGCGCGAGTCGGGAGACGTACAGTCATGACCGTGCATTCCAGGTTCCCGCGGCTGCGTTGGGCCGCGCTCGGCGCCCTCGTGCTGGTGACCGCGCTGCTCGGTGGATGCGCGAGTCTGCCGGAGTCCTCCGCGCCGCAGGCCCTCGGCACCATCAACAGGGAGCCGACGTCGGAAGGACCGCTGCCGCCGACGGCCGGGCGCGATCCGGGACTGCTGCTACGCGACTACCTCCAGGCGACGGCGGACCCGGCCAACGGGCACGCGGCGGCGCGGCAGTACATGACCGAGTCGGCCTCGGCCCAGTGGGACGACACCACGAGCACGGTGATCGTCGACCGGCCCGACACCCTGCTCGAATCCCGCGAGGCCGAATCCGCCACCTACCGGATCCGCGCCCAGAAGGTCGCCGAGATCGCGCCCGACGGCGCGTACCGGGCCACCGAGGGACCACCGCTCGAATACAAGATCGAGATGGTCAAGGTCGACGGCGAATGGCGCATCGACGACCTGCCCGACGGCGTCGTGATGGACACCACCGCCTTCGCGAAGTCCTACCGGCGATACGTGCTGTACTTCCCGGAGCCGACGGGTAGTTCGGTCGTCCCCGATCTGCGCTGGATCTCCGCGCCGAAGAACGAACTGACCGAGCGGCTGCTCTCGTTGCTGGCCGACGGCAGCGAGCCCGCGCTCGCCCCGGTGGTGCGCAACCTGATGGCCCCGCCCGTGGCGATACGCGGTCCGATCACCAAGGCCAACGGCGATCCCGACGAGGTCGGCGTGGGCCTTGGCGGCGTGCGCATCGATTTCTCCGGTGTCAACGGGTTCAACCAGCGTGATCGCGAACTGCTCGCGGCGCAGGTGGTGCTCACCCTGGCCAGAGCCGACGTCCTCGGGCCGTACATGCTCCTGGCCGACGGCAAACCCTTGGACGAGCGGTTCGCCGCGAACGGGTGGTCGGTCGCCGATGTCCAGCAGTCCAGTCCCGAGGTCAACGCCCAGAACCGGATCGGGCTGCACGCGTTGCGCGAGGGCTCGCTCGTGCAGGTCGGGGTCGGCGGGATCGACCCGGCCCCCGGCTATTTCGGTGTGGTGAGCAATCTCCAGTCCGCGGCGCTGAGCCCGGACGGTCAGTTCGTCGCCGCCGTCGCCGACGCGGGCAGGCCCGCGCCCGAGCCGCCGCGCACGCTGATGGTCGGTAGTTACGGCGGCACCCAGTTCCCGGTCGCCGAGGGCACAACCATCAGCCGACCGTCCTGGGCCCTCGACGGCAGCGCCGCGTGGGCGGTTATCGACGGTGAGCACGTCATCCGGGTGGTCAACGACCGGGCGACGGGAACCGTGTCGGTCGAGGATGTCGACATCTCCGGCCTGACAACGGGTTCCACCGCACTGCGATTCCCGATCACCGAGATCAGGATCTCGCGCAGCGGTGTCCGCGCGGTGCTGATCGCGGACGGCAAGGTGTACGTGGCGGTCGTGGTCCGTAGGCCCGACGGCAAATACGCGGTGACCTCGCCGATGCCGGTGGCCGTCGACGTGAGCACGCCCGCGGTGTCGGTGAACTGGCTGGGTGGCGACACGATCTTCATCGCGTTCCAGGGCAATGTCGACCCGGTGCGCACCGTCCAGATCGACGGCTCCGGGCTGCTACCGCTGACCGGGCGCAATCTGACCTCGCCGGTGCGGTCGGTCAGCGTCTCGCCCGAACACCAGTACGTCGCCGATTCGCGTGCTGTCCTGGAATTGACCAGTAATCCCGACGGCGGCGAGCCCTATTGGCGCGAGGTGCCGGGGCTGGGCGCGAACGCCGTTCCCGTGCTGCCCGGATAGCCGCGCTCTGTCGGTGGGTGGGTGCACACTCGCCCGATGCGAACGCTGCTCGATCTGATGTTGCCCGCACGGTGCGGCGGGTGCGGGACGGCCGGGACGCCATGGTGCGCCGAGTGCGCCGCGGTGCTGACGAGACCGCCGGTGCGGGTCCGTCCACGGACCGATCCCGGCGTGCCGTGCTGGGCGCTCGGTCCCTATGCCGGTCCGGCCCGTCGGGCGGTACTGGCGATGAAGGAACACGGCAGGCGTGATCTCGCGCGACCACTCGGTGACGCGCTGGCGGCGGGGCTGGCTCGACTGCGGGCTCCGGGGCGGCCACTGATCCTGGTGCCCGCGCCGAGCAGACGGGTCGCGGCGCGGCGTCGGGGTGGCGATCCGGTCCTGCGGACGGCCGCTGCCGCGGCGGGATCGCTGGAAGATTGCCAGGTGGTCCCGGCATTACGTCTGTGGTGGGGAGCGCGTGACTCCGTCGGGCTGACATCGGGCGAGCGCAGGCGCAATCTGGAGGGTCGGATCCACGCTCTACCCATACCCGGTGCGCGGGCATCCTACACCGGATTTGCCGAGGTAGTCGTGGTCGATGATGTGCTGACGACCGGCGCCACCGTCGGTGAATCGGTGCGCGCGCTCGGACGTGTCGGTTATTCGGTACGTGGCGTTCTGGTGACGTGTGCTGCTTGACTCCGGGAAATTTGCGTGAACACTGGCGGACCGCCGCTATGCGTACTACCGTCGCCAACACACACCCGAACCGGGAGTTTGGAGGTGGCGCCTCGGACAACTACGTGCCGTGTTATTCCCCGACGTGAGGTCCGGGCCCCCGGCCCGAGTCCGTGTAACCGCGAAGGGCTCCGCGAAGCGACGGATACCGAATACTGCTCGGCACGGCTCAACCCCGCCGCACGTCATATCGGGCTGTGCGGCCAGATCCGGGAGGTACGCGTGACGACTTCACGACCTTCAGTGAAAGATTCCAATTCCTCGGTACTGGACCCCGGTGCCGCGTATTCGCAAGAGTCCCCCGACGAGGATCGAGCACCGACTCCTCGCGCCGACGTCGTGGTCAAGGGCCGCAACGTCGAGGTGCCCGACCACTACCGAATCTACGTCTCGGAGAAGCTCTCCCGTCTCGAACGCTTCGATCCGTCGATCTTCATCTTCGACGTCGAGCTGTTCCACGAACGCAACCGTCGTCAGCGCAAGAGTTGCCAGCGCGTGGAGATCACCGCGCGGGGTAAAGGTCCGGTCGCCAGGGCCGAAGCGTGCGCGGACAGTTTCTACGCCGCCCTCGAATCCGCGACGGCCAAACTCGAGAGCCGCCTGCGCCGCACCAAGGACCGCAGGCGTGTCCACTACGGTGAGAAAACTCCCGTCTCCGTGGCCGAGGCGACCGCGGAACTCGTCGACGATCAACTGTTCGCCCTCGCCAGCGGTGATCTGGACACCCATGCCCATCCCGGCGAGGATTCCACGGAGTCAACGGATTACGAGGCCGGACCCGGCCATATCGTGCGCACCAAAGCGCACACCGCGACTCCGATGTCGGTCGATGACGCCCTCTATCAGATGGAACTCGTCGGCCACGACTTCTTCCTCTTCCACGACAAGGAGACCGACCGTCCCTCGGTGGTCTACCGTCGTCACGCATTCGACTACGGCCTGATCCGGCTCACCTAGCGCGCGTCGAAATGCCCGGCCGGATCACGACGCCCGGCCGGGCGCAGTGCTGTCCTACCGTCGGCGATCGCGAAAGAACGTGCTGCGCAACAGGGAATCGCGGCGCGGCCGCAGCGCCTGCAACATCACCAGGTCGGCGAAGGTCTCCGCGTCGCGTTCGCGACTGCTGCCGTAATCGGTTCTGCCGAGCACGTGCCGGATGGATTCCGGGCTGATCGACGGCAGCAGTTCGGTGACCGCGGCCAGGGTATGGTCGGCCGTGGCGCCGTCGGCGCGATCGGGTCCGTGCCCGAGCAACATGTGGCCGAGTTCGTGGGCGACGATATGTTCGGCGTGCCATTCGGTGGTGTCGGCGCCGTAGACGATGACATCGGAATCCTGTTTGGCGATCCACAGACCGCTGCCGGTGCCGCACCCGGCTCCCGCGAGGTCGACGGTATCCACCGGATGCAGGGTGATGGGCCGTCCCCGGAACTCGGCGACCGCGTCGATATAGGAGCTCAGCTTCCACGGACGTGGAATCGAGACGTCCCGGGAGAGTTCCCGGAACCGGGTGTCCATACCGGCCATACGATGCGATCTCCTACGACAGTCCACGATCCCGCCCCGTGTGGGTGTCGATGTTACCGAGTGGTGGGTCGGAGTCGGTCGGTGCTCTCGATCAGCCGGGAGAGGCGGTCGAGGTCGACATCCGAACCGCGCAGCGCGATGCTGGCGACATTGGCATCGCGCATGGTCGCGAGCAGTTCGAGTTCGCGATCGATCGACCGCGCGGCGTCGCCGGTGGTGGTGAGGTAATCGGATTCGACGCCGAAGCAGTGCGCGATGGCCGCGAGCACATCGTCGTCGACGGCGCGCTCGTCGAAGACACCGTCGCGCATGCTGTCGATGTGCTGTGCCGAGACGGTGCGGTGCAGGGTGGTGCTCACCTGTTCGGCCACCGAGGACGACGCGCGCTCCGGTGCGGCGCGCGGATGCATCGTCTCGAATAGTCGGTTGATCTTGCGACTGAGCGTCAATCGCTCATGCGCGGAGGTGTTCTCGGACATCTTCACCATTCATTCCTCGCCGTTCCGGAATTCTGCCGCGCCGTTGGCGGCCGACCACCGATCGCGGAACCTGGCCTCGGTACCGGCGTCGATATCGGTGACGCGGTTCGCCAGCCAGCGACGATAGCGGCGCTCGTCGAGTTCGGCCGGATCGCTCACCTCGGCGGGGACCTCGAGCAGATGTTGAAAGGCCATCTCCACCAGCGGGTGCAGCTGCCGTCCCGGACCGCCGTTGCGTTCGAGCATGACGGTGGCGTAGCGCGCGGACAGCCGGGAGACGACGCCGTTGAGATCTCCGACGGCGGCCACCACGTGCGGCTCGACGGTGTGGCCGCGTTCTATCGCGTCGTTGAGGCGGCCCGAGGCGGCGAGCAGGGCCGTCAGATCGCCGAGTTCGAAGCGGATCGAATCCGGTCCGGAGACGATCGATTCGTTGCCCGCCGAATCCGTGTTCCGCGCTTCGGACGGTGTGCCGCCCGCATAGGTGCGGGCGGCGCTGCCGGGCCGCCAGCGGAGCGGTACGTCGAGTTTGTTGAGGGTGTGCGTGCTGATCGAGGAGTCGCCGTCCTCGATCTTCCTGATCGTCGGGGCGGACGGGCCGCCGAGGTCGCCGATCTGGATCTGGGTGAGGCCGAGTTCGTCCCGGCGCTCCCTGATGATCCGGCCGAAGCGCTTCTGTCGCGACAGCTCCGAAGTGCTTTGCATAGTGGGTTTCAGCGTAGGCCGTTTTTGGGTTCGATAGCAAGCTGATAGAAAGTGTTTGAGAAATCTGTCGAAACATTGTTACTGTGTTTTCGCGCCGAGCGTCCCGACGCCGGCCGCACAGGTTCCGGGGACGAGCAGGGGCGTTCACCGGGGCCGACCTCCCGGCCTGCCGCGCAACGGCGCGCGGCAGGCTCAGCGGATTCGGAGGGGATCGCTGAGCCGCGGGCCGGGCCCATGGCGACCCGGCGGCGATCACCACGTGGGGTGCCGCCGGGTCCGTCGTCGACGTCGCGCCGGACGTTCGGCCGGTCACGCCGTAGACCTGAAACTTACTTTGAAGTAAGTTTGGTGCAACAGGTCTGTCGAAAGGAACTCGCATGGCTGCCGAGGGTGCTCGCCGTGCCGTGATCGTCTCGGGTGCGCGCACACCGTTCGTGCGCGCGTTCACCGATTACACGCGGATGGATTCGATCGCGCTGGCCGACGCCGCCGTGCGCGGACTGCTGGAGCGCACCGGGCTTCCCGGTGGACAGGTGCAGGCGATCGTGTGGGGCGGGGTGATCCTGCCCAGCGCCGCGCCGAATATCGCGCGCGAGATCGCACTCGACCTGAGACTCGATCCCGGCTGCGAGGGCTACACGGTCACCAGGGCCTGTGCGTCCGGATTACAGGCGGTGACCGCGGCCGCGGCCGCGATCGAGCGCGGTGAATACGACATCATGATCGCGGGCGGCAGTGATTCCACCAGCAATGCCGAGGTGAAACTGCCCCAGAAACTCGTGCACGCGGGCGCGCCACTGGCACTGGGCAAACCGAAGCCGATGGACTACCTCGCCGCCCTTCGCCAACTGGCCCCGTTCACCGATCTGCTGCCCGCCCGGCCGAGGATCGCCGAACGCACCACCGGCGAGGTGATGGGTGAATCGGCCGAGAAGATGGCGCGAATCCACGGGATCGGACGCGGCGAACAGGACGAATTCGCCGTGCGGTCGCACCGTCGCGCCGCCGCGGCCATCGAGTCCGGGCGTTTCGACGACGAGGTGTTGCGGGTGCGCACACCCGACGGCGCCTATATCGACCGGGACGGTCTCGTCCGTGCCGACACCAGCGTCGAGCGGCTGGCGAAACTCGCCCCGGTTTTCGCGACCGACGGCACCGTCACCGCGGGTAATGCCAGCCCGTTGACCGACGGCGCGTCCGCGGTGCTGTTGATGAGCGAGGACGCGGCCGAGGCCATGGGCTACCGGCCGCTCGCGGCCTTCCGCTCATGGAGTTACGTCAGCGTCGATCCGGCCGATCAGGTGCTGATCGGGCCCGCGATCTCCATGCCGAGAGCGCTCGACAAGGCCGGTATGTCGCTGGCCGATATCGACCTCGTCGATATCCACGAGGCGTTCGCCGCGCAGACGCTGTCGGTGCTGAGCGCCCTCGCCAGCGACGAATGGGCCAAGACGCGCCTCGGCCGTGACACCGCGGTGGGCGAGATCGATATCGAGACGCTCAATGTGCACGGCGGTTCGGTGTCACTCGGCCACCCGTTCGGCGCGACCGGAGCCCGCATGGTCACCACCATGGCGAACGAGTTGGCTCGCACCGGCAAATCCACCGCACTGCTCGGAATCTGCGCGGCGGGCGGTATCGGGGCGTCGGCGGTGCTCGAAAGCGTGTAGCGGCGAGCCGTTCACGAATCCGCGCGGAAGGTCTCCCGATGTATGGCGTCGGCGAGCGGTCTGCCGGATCGCCAGCCGAAACGTTCCAGGTCCGGCACGGTCTGGAATTCGTCGACGGGCCCGACGCAGAGCCAGGCGACGGGTCGGATGTGGTCGGGCAGGTCGATCAGGTCGGACAGGAACGGCTCGTCGTAGAACGAGACCCAGCCGACCCCGACACTTTCGGCGGTGGCCGCCAGCCACAGGTTCTGGATGGCGAGCACGGTGGAGTAGACCCCGGTCTCGGGAACCGTCGCGCGGCCCAGAACCACCGGGCCGCCGCGCGAATCGTCATGGGTGACGACGATGCCCGTGCCGCTCTCGGTGATGCCTTCGATCTTGATCGGATCGAAGGTCTCGGCCCGCTCCGGCGGTAACGCGTCGCGGAATTCGACGCGTTTGTCGGCCACGTGGTCGGCGAATCGCCGCAGCGTCGACCGGTCGCGCACCACCACGAAATCCCACGGCTGCGAGTTGCCGACACTCGGGGCCCGGTGCCCGGCGTCGAGGATTCGCCACAGCGTCTCGTCGTCGACGAGTTCACCGGTGAATTCGGCGCGCACGTCCCGGCGCAGCCGGATGGCCTCGTAGATATTCATATGGTCGGCACACACGGGGCTAGTCAACCAGGCGGGTGTCCCGCGCCGGTGAGCCGACCCGCCGTTGGTCAGCCGATCGGTACGGCGCGGGCGATCCGGCGACGCCCCTCGGCGAGCGCGGTGCGCAGCCCGCGGCGCTTACCGGTGACGGGATCGAATGTCGGGGCGGTCTCGCCGCCGAATTTACGTTCCGATGCCGTCTCGGGAGCGTCGTCCGCGGTGTGGCGCAGATATTTGTTGGGCAGCGCGAGTTTGGCGATTGTGCGCCACGCCTTGAAGTACTGCACCGGCAGCGATCCGGTGGTGTAGGGCAGATCGTATTTCTCGGCGAGCGCCCGAACCCGAACCGCGATATCGGCGTAGCGATTACTCGGCAGGTCGGGGAAGAGATGGTGTTCGATCTGGTGGCTCAGGTTCCCGCTCATGAAATGGATGACCGGGCCGCCGGAGATGTTGGCGCTGCCGAGCATCTGGCGCAGGTACCACTCGCCCTTGGTCTCGCCCTCGATATCGGCCCTGGTGAACTTCTCGGCACCGTCGGGGAAGTGGCCGCAGAAGATCACGGCATTGGTCCAGACGTTGCGCACCATATTGGCGGCGATATTCGCGGTCAGGGTGGTGAAGAACGCGGGACCGGTCAGCAGCGGGAACAGCAGGTAGTCCTTACCCGCCTGTTTGCCGATCTTGGCCAGCACCTCGCCGCGTTTGCGTTCGAATTCGGCGCGCTCGGGGGAGCCCTCGGGGTAGCGGCCCGCGGCGAGTTTGCCCAATTCCAGGTGCTGGATCGCGACGCCGTATTCGAAGAACAGTTGCAGCAGCAGGTTGTAGGCCGGGTTGCCCAGATTGAACGGCTTCCAGCGCTGGTCGCGCGTCACGCGCAGCAGACCGTAGCCGATGTCGTCGTCCATGCCGAGCACGTTGGTGTACTTGTGATGCAGGTAGTTGTGGGTCTGCTTCCAGTGCTTGGACGGCCCGGTGTTGTCCCACTCCCACGAGCTGGAATGGATCTCGGGATCGTTCATCCAGTCCCACTGGCCGTGCATGACGTTATGCCCGATCTCCATGTTCTCGATGATCTTGGCCGTCCCGAGCAATGCCACGCCCGCCAACCACGCGGGCGGCAGGAAACTGGCGAAAAGTACGGTGCGGCCGCTGATCTCGAGCGCGCGCTGAAGCCGGATGACATTGCGGATGTAGCGCGCGTCCTTCACTCCGCGGGAGGATTCGATCTCCCTGCGGATCGCGTCGAACTCCGCGCCGAGTGCCTCCACATCGGCTTCGGTGAGGTGCGCGTACTCCTTGACATCCGAAATCGCCATGCTGGTTACAGTACCGTAAGTTACGTGACCGTAGGTTGCGAGCGAGGATGCGGAATTGTGGTAAATACCGCATTGCGGAGTCGCTGGGGGAATGCTAGACGCCCGCCGCCGATCGGTCCAATCGGAGCGTCAGCGGTTGCGGCGCAGCCGCAGTGACATCCGTTTCCGCACGGCCTTGCGACGCAGCGTCGCCTGCTCGTTGCGGGCCTTCTCCTGCAACGTCACCCGTGCCTCGCGCAGCAGTACCTTCTCCTGCTCCGCCTTCTCCTTCAGCGACCGCTTGGCTTCGCGCAGGACTCCTTTTTCGTATTCGGCCTTCTCGCGCAATACGACCTTCGCCTCGGCCATCGCTGAACGCAGCCCGCGACGTCGCCCGGTCTCCGGGTCGATCATTACCCGATGGTTCTCCGGCCGCCAATGATTCTCGGTCCAGCGTTCGGTGGGCAGCGACGGGAGGGTGATACCCGCGAATTTGCGTTCCGACGAGGTTTCCGGAGCGTCGTCGGCGGTGCGCTTGAGGAAGCGGTCCGGCAGCGCGAGCTTGTGGATGGTCCGGAACGCCAGCAGGTACTGCTTGCCCAGCGACCCGGTGGTGTAGGGCAGGTCGTACTTGTCGCACAACTCCCGCACCCGCACCGCCACTTCGGCGTATCGGTTGCTCGGCAGGTCGGGGAACAGGTGGTGCTCGATCTGGTAGCAGAGGTTGCCGCTCATGAACGCCATCGCGGGCCCGGCCTTGAAATTGGCACTGCCGAGCATCTGGCGCAGGTACCACTCGCCACCGGTCTCACCCTCGAGCTGTTCGACGGTGAATTTCTCGGCGCCGTCGGGGAAGTGGCCGCAGAAGATGACCGCGTAGGCCCACAGGTTCCTCACCAGGTTCGCGGTGGCGTTCGCCTTGAGCGTCGACTTCCACGCCGGACCGGTCAGCAAGGGGTACAGCAGGAAATCCTTGCTGACCTGGCGGGCGATCTTGCGTCCGAACTCGCGATTCGGGGCGGACATGAGCTCGCGAGGCGGCGTGCCCGACAGCTGCTTCTCGATGTCCCAGTCGTGCAGGGCGATACCCCACTCGAATCCGGCGGCGAGCACCAGGTTGGCTACCGGCTGCACCAGGTGGATCGGGCGCCACTGCTCGTCGCGGGTCATCCGCAGGATGCCGAAGCCGAGATCCTCGTCCTTGCCCAGCACATTGGTGTAGGTGTGGTGGGAGTAGTTGTGCGCTCGCCGCCACTGCGAGGACGGGCCGGTCTGATCCCATTCCCAGGTGCCCGAATGGATCTCCGGATCGTTCATCCAGTCCCACTGGCCGTGGCTGATGTTGTGCCCGAGCTCCATGTTCTCGATGATCTTGGCCACCGAGAGCATCGCGGTGCCCGCGAGCCAGGCCCAGCGGTTGCGGCTGCCGAAGAGAACGGCGCGCGCCGCCACTTCCAGCCCGCGCTGGGCTGCGATGGTGCGGCGGATATATCTCGCGTCACGCTCTCCGCGTGACAGCTCGACCGACCGCCGAATGGTATCGAGCTCATCGCCGAGGGTCTCGATGTCGGAGGCCGTGAGGTGGGCGAACGCCTTGATATCGGTGATTGCCACCGGAGTCCCTTCTCTGGCTCGTGTACCCCGAGGGTACCCGCCGTGCCGGGTAGCGTCCGGCTACTCGGCACGCGACCGCGCGCTGCGCGGTCCCGCCGTTGTCAGATGTCGAGTGTGCAGTTTCCCGCCGCGGCGGAGATGCAGGTCTGAACCTTGTCGCCCTCGCGGCGTTCCTCACCGTTGCGCAGATCTCGCGCATGACCGGAACTCAGTGTGACGACACAGGTTTGGCAGATGCCCATACGACAGCCGAACGGCATCTGCACACCGACCGACTCACCCGCCTCGAGCAGGCTGGTCGCGCCGTCGACCTCGACCGAGCGGTCGGTCCTGCCGAAGGTCACCGTGCCGCCCTCGCCCACCGCCGACCGCGCGATCTCGAACCGCTCGACATGCAGCTGATCCGACAGACCCGCTGCGCGCCAATGGGATTCGATCTCGTCGAGCATGCCCGCCGGGCCACAGGCCCAGGTGTCGCGCTCGCGCCAGTCGGGGAAACGCTCGTCCAGATCGGCGAGCGCGAATTTGCCGTTCTCGCCGGTCAGATGCAGGTGTGAGGTGAAACTCGGGTGACGGTCGTGCATGTCGCGCAGTTCCGCGCCGAACATCACATCCTCGGCGGTGCGCGCCGAATGCAGGTGCGCCACATCGGTGACCCGGTCCCTGCGGTCCATGGCCCGCAGCATCGCCATGACGGGAGTGATGCCACTGCCCGCGGTGAGGAACAGCACCTTCTCCGGCGGCGGATCGGGCAGCACGAATCCGCCCTGCGGCGCCTGCAATCGGACGATGGTGCCCTCGGACACACCGCCGACGAGATGGCTGGAGAGAAAACCCTCCGGCATGGCCTTCACGGCGATGGAGATCAGACGTCCACCGCCGCGGCCGGGTTCGGTCCAGTTCGGCGGACAGGTCAGTGAATACGAGCGCCAGTGCCAGCGGCCCTCGACCAGGATGCCGATGCCGACGTATTGACCCGGCTGGTACTTGAAATCGAAACCCCACCCCGGCTTGATGACCAGCGTCGCGGAATCGGCGGTCTCCTTGCGCACCTCCACGATGCGGCCGCGTAATTCCCGGGCCGACCACAGCGGATTGGCCAGGTGCAGGTAGTCGTCGGGCAGCAGCGGTGTGGTGACCCGCGCGACGGCGCCGCGCAGCACATTCAGCCTGCCGCCGCGCTCGGCGACACTCGCGGCCGGAGCCTCCAGCCACTCGCGGACATTCTTGAAGACCATTCGGTGCCGTTCGTCTCTCTTGTCGTGCGGCCACCGTCGGTGCCGTCTGTCCGCAAGGTTACGGCATCGTAGGTTGTGTCGGTCGGGCGACGGCCGATCGGTCCGCGCGGGTCCGTTCCGCCTACAGCAGTTCGAGCAGGAACGGCAGTTCCTGGGCGGCGTACCAGGCCAGCTGATGGTCCTCGGCGTCGCCGAGGACGAATTCGGCGTCGGTATCGCCGAGGTCGGCGGCGTCGACCACGTCGACGGCCTTGGCGACCTGGGGCTCGGCCTCCGCCAGGTCGACGTGCACCGAGGCGATCTGGTTGTAGGTGATCGGCCCCGCGAGTTTGACCACGGCGTCATCGAGGTCCGGCCGCAGTTTCGTGCCCGTCACGTCCGCGGCGACGACCGCGCGCCGGTACACCGGGCTGCTCGCCGACGCGGCGCCCGAGGCGTCATCGATATCGCCGCTCTCGGCATCGCCGGAATCCCCGCCGCCGACGAAATCGTCGCGTTCGGCCGCGAGCAGTCGCAGCGACGCGCGCGCCGCCTCGACCATGGCGACCTCGGCCAGTTCGTCGTCGTCGCCGGAGGCGTACGCCTCGCGGAGCGCGGGGGTGACCGCGAACGCCGTGCCGCCGATCGGGAACATCTCCCGGTCCGCGACCAACCCGCGCAGCATCGGCACCGTCGCCGGGATGTAGACCCGAATCGCGGGGCGATCGGATTTGTCAGACGCAGGCACCGAGCATCTCCTCCATGGACTCGTGCACCGCCGCGGCGAGCACTCCGATATCGGCCATCGCGTCGCGGTCGGCGTTGAGTCCGTAGAAGACGTGCCCGTCGTAGGACGTGATCCCGATACTCGAAGCCTGCCTGCGCAGCAGCGGCGACACCGGATACATCTCCAGCATCCGCGCGCCACCGATATACATCGGCGTCTGCGGACCCGGCGCGTTGGTGATCACCAAGTTGAACGTGTGCTCTGCGAACGTACTCGCCGCCCTGACACTGACCGCGTGCAGGCTCGCCGGAGCGAACCCGGCCAGATGCACCAGGGTGCGGGCGCGCACACCGCGGCGATGCCGGTTGTTGGCGTCGGTCGCGTGCGAGATGTGCGACAGGCGCATCACCGGATTGGGTTCGCCCACCGGAAGATCGATGAGGAACGAGGAGACCTCGCCCGCCGGATTGAGCTGATCGCCGTTCGGATCCTCCAGGTACACCGACATCGGCACCACCGCGCGCAGGGTGGCCTGTTCGGTGAGCGCCTCGTCGCGCGAGAGCAGCCAGTTCCGCAGCGCGCCGGTCACCACGGCGAGGATCACGTCGTTGATCGAGCAGTCGAACCGCTTGCGGATCTTGCGGTAGTCCTCGAGGTCGGTCCGGGCCACATCGAAACGGCGGCTGCGCGAGGTCTTGGCGTTCAGGGGGCTGTCGGGTGCGCCCGCCGTCGCGGCCTTGACCGCGGTGACCACCGAATCCACCGCGCGGCCCGCCGCGGCGACCATGGCGAAGGCGTCCGCGCTCGCCCCCCGGACGACTTCGAGCGCCTCGCGCGGCTGCGCCGCCAGATGGCCGAGCGCGCCGACCAGCAGTTCCACCTCGTTGGGTTCGCGCGGGGCGACCCAGGCGTCGTCGGCGAGACCGCGCGGCGACGGGCTGGTGTCGAGGATCACGTGCCCGATCTCGAGCGCGCTCTCCCCGTCGACCAGCGCCGAATGGGTTTTCGTGAAGATCGCGCTGCGACCGTCGGAAAGTCCTTCGATCAGATTCATCTCCCACAGCGGTCTGCCCTGGTCGAGCGGTCGCGAGGCCAGCCGGGCGACCAGGTCGTGCAACTGGTCGTCGGTGCCGGGACTCGGCAGCGCGGAGCGGCGGACGTGGTAGGTGATGTCGAAGCGGCTGTCCTCCACCCACACCGGCCTGCCGAGGGCCAGCGGGATCTCGCGCACCTTGCGTCGGTAGCGGGGGACCAGCGAGAGCCTGCTCTCGACCAGATCCACCAGGCTGTCGTAGTCCAGCGATGATTCGTCGTCGGTGTTCCGGACGATCGCGAGGGAGCCGATATGGATCGGATTGCTGCTCGACTCGAGCCGATAGAACGACGCGTCCTGCGGCGTCAGTCTCGTGATCACGCTGCCCGGTACTCCCTTCCGCTGCACTGCACCCCGGCCGCCCGCGTTCCGCCTGCTCGCACACCGCGTCTTCGCGATTCCGCCGCGCGGTGTGCCCCGGTACAACGCCTCATTGTGGTGCGCTACAACGAACCGTAGGCGTTCTTGTGGCATATCAAGCGAAATGGACGCATTCCTTTACCCGTGCCCTCGTCGTGGCCGACCGTCTCCGAACGTCTCCGGTCTCCCGATTCGATCACAGGGGGAGGGGGAATGCGCGGCGAGCGGCTGCGGACGTCTTACATCGTACGGCGCACCCGCCGCCGCGCGCACCCGCGACGAGTACGGTGAAGGCGAACGTCCCACGGCCCGGTGACGGAGTCGGGCGAGCAGCCACGACGCAGGTCACCGGCGCCTACCATGGGTGCGGCATTAGCATGGAGCGTGCTGCGGATTCCGTCGTTCCCGGCGGAGTGCGTGCGCACCGGCCGCGCACACCGCCCGACCCGGGTGGGGGCCGTACACATGACACACCGACCAGAGGACTGACGAGACCCGTGCCTGCGCTGACACTGACGAGGTTGCTACGGATTGGTGAGGGCCGCACGGTCAAGCGGCTGGCCCACGTCGCGGACGAGGTCCTCGAACTCGGGTCGGAGATCGAGCTGCTCACCGATGCCGAACTCCAGGCCAAGACCGGCGAGTTGAAGGAGCGCTACGCCGAGGGCGAGACCCTCGACGACCTCCTGCTCGAAGCATTCGCGGTGGCCCGCGAGGCATCGTGGCGCGTACTGAACCAGAAGCACTACAAGGTTCAGCTCATGGGTGGCGCCGCCCTGCATCTCGGCAATATCGCCGAGATGAAGACCGGTGAGGGCAAAACCCTGACCTGTGTGCTCCCGGCCTACCTGAACGCGCTGTCCGGCGAGGGTGTGCACGTCGTCACGGTCAACGACTACCTGGCCAAGCGCGACGCGGAGTGGATGGGCCGCGTGCACCGCTTCCTCGGTCTCGAGGTCGGCGTCATCCTGGGCGGGATGAATCCGGCCCAGCGCCGCCAGGCCTACGCCGCCGACATCACCTACGGCACGAACAACGAGTTCGGCTTCGACTACCTGCGCGACAACATGACCCATTCGCTGGACGATCTGGTGCAGCGCGGGCACAACTTCGCCGTGGTCGACGAGGTCGACTCCATCCTGATCGACGAGGCCCGCACCCCGCTGATCATCTCAGGTCCGGCCGACGCCTCCTCCAAGTGGTACGCCGAATTCGCGCGTATCGCCCCGCTGCTCAAGAAGGACCTGCACTACGAGGTCGACATCAAGAAGCGCACCATCGGCGTGCACGAGGCGGGCGTGGAATTCGTCGAGGATCAGCTCGGCATCGACAATCTCTACGAAGCGGCGAACTCCCCGCTGGTCAGCTACCTGAACAACTCCATCAAGGCCAAGGAGTTGTACAACCGCGACAAGGATTACATCGTCCGCGACGGCGAGGTCATCATCGTCGACGAGTTCACCGGGCGCATCCTGGTCGGACGTCGCTACAACGAGGGTATGCACCAGGCGATCGAGGCCAAGGAAGGCGTCGAGATCCAGCCGGAGAACCAGACCCTGGCCACGATCACGTTGCAGAACTACTTCCGCCTCTACGACAAGCTCTCGGGTATGACCGGTACCGCCGAGACCGAGGCCGCCGAGCTGCACTCGATCTACAACCTCGGCGTCGTCCCGATCCCGACCAACCGGGCGATGGTGCGCGCTGATCAGTCGGACCTGATCTACAAGACCGAAGAGGCCAAATTCGCGGCCGTGGTCGATGACGTCACCGAGCGGCACGAGAAGGGCCAGCCGGTGCTGATCGGTACCACGAGCGTCGAGCGCTCGGAGTACCTGTCCAAGCAGTTCACCAAGCGCGGTATCCCGCACAACGTGCTCAACGCGAAATTCCACGAGAAGGAAGCCGAGATCATCGCCGAGGCCGGTCGGCCCGGCGCGGTGACCGTCGCGACCAATATGGCCGGTCGTGGTACCGATATCGTGCTCGGCGGCAACCCGGACATCATCGCCGACATCCTGCTGCGCAAGCAGGGCCTGGATCCGGTCGAGACCGCCGAACAGTACGAGGCGGCGTGGCATTCGGCCCTGGATCAGGTCAAGGCGCAGACCGAGGAGGACGCCGACGCGGTGCGCGACGCGGGCGGGCTCTATGTGCTCGGCACCGAACGGCACGAGTCGCGGCGTATCGACAACCAGCTGCGCGGTCGCTCCGGCCGTCAGGGCGATCCGGGTGAATCCCGCTTCTACCTGTCGCTGGGCGACGAGTTGATGCGGCGCTTCAACGGCGCGGCCCTCGAGTCGATCATGACCCGCCTGAATCTGCCCGACGACGTGCCGATCGAGGCCAAGATGGTGTCCAAGGCCATCAAGAGCGCGCAGACCCAGGTCGAGCAGCAGAACTTCGAGATCCGCAAGAACGTCCTCAAGTACGACGAGGTCATGAACCAGCAGCGCACCATCATCTACGGCGAGCGCAACCGGATCCTGCGCGGCGAGGATATGGAAGGCCAGGTCCAGGAGATGATCACGGACGTGGTCACCGCCTACGTGGACGGCGCCACCGCCGAGGGTTACGTCGAGGACTGGGATCTGGACAAACTGTGGACCGCGTTGAAGACGCTGTACCCGGTGAGCGTCGACGCCAAGGAGCTGACCGGCGAAACCGAGGTCGGCGAGGCGGGCGACCTGTCCAAGGACGAACTGGCCGAGGCGCTGCTCGACGACGCGCACGACGCGTACGCCAAGCGTGAGCAGGAGATCGACGGTCTCGCGGGCGAGGGTTCCATGCGCAACCTCGAACGTCAGGTGCTGCTGTCGGTACTCGACCGCAAATGGCGCGAACACCTCTACGAGATGGACTACCTCAAGGAGGGCATCGGCCTGCGCGCCATGGCGCAGCGCGATCCGCTCGTCGAGTACCAGCGCGAGGGTTTCGACATGTTCGCCGCGATGTTGGAGGGGCTGAAGGAGGAGTCGGTCGGCTTCCTGTTCAACCTCCAGGTCGAGGTGCAGCAGCCGCAACCCGAAGGTGTCGCCATCGATCCGGGTCTGCGTTCGCCGGTCGGCGCCACCGCACCGCGTCCACCGGTGTCGACCGAGAAGGCTCCGGCCGCCAACGGCGCACCGGCGGCGTTGCGCGCCAAGGGAATCGGCGATCCCAGCCCGCGCGGCTACAGCTACTCCGGCCCGGCGGGCCCGGACGACGGTGGGCACGCCGCGGTCCACGACGACGTCCAGGAGTACGGCGACGACGACGGTGCGGGCACCACCCGCCGTGAGCGTCGCGAGGCCGCTCGGGCGCAGGCCAAGTCGGGCCGCTCGCCCAAATCGCGTCGCAAGCACTGAGTCGGGAATATCGAAAGCGCCCACGGATCTCGATCCGTGGGCGCTTTCCTTTCACCGGGTCAGAGCCGGTTCCACGGACAGACCGCGTCGACGGCGGCTTCCAGGAACAGGTACGGGTATTTCACGGCGGGTCTGGTCTGCTCGGCGAGGCGCATGCGATTGCGCGCCGTGTTGCCGTGGGTGTCGAGGTATTTGCATTCGGCCTGGGCCAGTTCGATCGCGGCGTCCTGCGTCGGATAGTCGGCGTCGTCGTAGTCGGTCCGCCGCAGGAACAACAGGTCGGCGGCATTGCGCGCGGGACCGGGATTGCCCTTGGCCGCCGAATCGGCGTCGCTGCTGGTGGAATCCACGGCGGGCGCCGCGTGGGCGCCGTGCGCGCCGCCCGCGAACAGCGCGGCGCACGCGAGGGTACTGCCCAGAATCGTGCGCACTGTTCTCGATAGGTATCGCGTGTCGAGCGGTGCGGTCATCCTCGTCCTCTCGAATTCTCGTGAGCAGAGCTATCTCCGGCCGACGCGGTCCCGAGCGACGGGCAGACGGTATCGAAAAGAAACCCCCTGTTCGGGGCACAACATATCGGAAAGCTCGAGCGGACTGAGGGTTTCGCGATTCTTCGGCAAACATTGGGGAACCGAGTGGTTTTCGGTCTGTAATCACCGAATTCGAGGGGGAAGCGTTCGCGCTGAGCCCGGAATACCGGGCGGTCCTGTAGCGGTCTTCCGGGGCCGGGACGGTGTGGCGGGCGATGCGCAGGCCCTGGCCGTACCGTCCACGGTATGGGCGACAACGAATCTCCGCGCGACTTTCCCCGATTCACCGAACAGGGGTATTGGCAGTGGCGCGACGAACTGGAGTCCGGACTGTCGGTGGACGCCCCCGAGGCCGCCCGGTCGCTGGTACACGAGGCGAACGGGTGGTACGAGGCCTTCCTGCGGAACCGGCGGCGGCTGCTGATCCGCCGATCCATCCTGCACGGACTCGGGATCACCGTCGTCGCGCTCGGCGTCCTGGCCGCGGCGGTCGTCGCCGGGGTGTACTGGCGCGATCGGGTATGGGCCACGGTGCTGTGCGGGGTGCTCGCGGCGCTGGCGCTCTACCGATACGTCAGCACGCTGGCCGCGACGAGAGCCGCGCACAACCTCGAACACCGGGTGCTGTCACGGCAATTCCCCGCACCCCAGGCGATCTGGGAGGAGACGGTGCGCAAACACACCGGCTGAGCGCCGACCCGGTTACCACGCCTCGTTCGTATTGAGGGCCTCGAGTAGCAGGCGGATCGCGGCGACGCGCCGTTCCTTGCCGGGGAGTTGGTCGAGCGCGCATTCGGGATCGGTCGGCGGGCCCAGATGGGTGCAACCGCGCGGACAGTCCTCGATGGCGGCGGCCAGGTCGTCGAATGCGGCGATCACGTCGTCGGGGGTGATGTGGGCGAGCCCGAACGAGCGGATACCGGGCGTATCGATGACCCAGCCCCCGTTCGGCAGCGGCAGCGCCACCGATTGGGTCGACGTGTGCTTGCCCTTGCCGACACCGGACACCTCGCCGACCGCCCGTTCTGCTTCCGGCACAAGGCGATTCACCAGCGTCGACTTGCCGACGCCGGAATGCCCGATGAAGGCGGTGAGTTTTCCGTCGAGCAACTCGAGAACCGGCTCGATGGGGTCGTCGACGCCGCCGTAGATGATGGTGAAGTCGAGATCGTCGAAGGCGGCGGCGAATTCGGATTCGGCGTCCAGATCGTGTTTGGTCAGGCACAGGATCGGCCGCAGGCCACCGGCGAACGCCGCGACCATGGCGCGTTCGACGAATCCGGTGCGCGGCGGCGGATCGGCCAGGGCCACCACGATGAACAATTGTTCGGCGTTGCCGACGACGACGCGTTCGAAGGGATCGGTGTCGTCGGCGGTGCGGCGCAGCACCGTCGTGCGATCGGAGACCCGGACGATGCGCGCCAGCGTGTCCGTGGCTCCGGACAGATCACCGACCACGTCGACCTGATCGCCGACCACGATCGGGGTCCGCCCCAGTTCACGGGCGCGCATCGCGACGATGCGCCGGTCCGGATCACCGTCGAGAACGCATCCCCACCGGCCGCGATCCACCGCGACGACCATCGCGGCCTCGGCGTCGTTATGCCTGGGCCTGGTCTTGGTCCTCGGCCGTGAACTCTTGCCCGCACGAACCCGCACGTCGGTTTCGTCGTAGCTGGCTACCTTGCGGCTCACGGCCGAGCCCCGCTGACGTTCAGCGCGCCACTCCCGGCCCGGATAACGCGGTGTCGAGCATCCGCTCCCACAGCGAGACGAAATTCGGCAGGGTCTTCGCGGTCGTGCCGATGTCCTCGATCTCGATATCCGGCACCCGGAGCCCGAGAATCGCGCCCGCGGTCGCCATCCGGTGGTCGGCGTAGGAATGCCAACGGCCGCCGTGCAATTCGGCGGGCTCGATCTCGAGTCCGTCCTCGGTTTCGGTCACCTTGCCGCCGAGCCGGTTGATCTCGGTCGACAGCGCCGCGAGCCGGTCGGTCTCGTGGCCGCGCAGATGCGAGATACCGCGCAACCACGACGGCGAATCGGCGAGTGCGGCGAGCGCGGCCACGGTCGGGGTCAGCTCGCCGACGTCGTGCAGGTCGATATCGATGCCCGCGAGGCGGTCCGGTCCGCGCACGGTGAGCACACCGTCGAAGATGCGCGCCTCCGCGCCCATCCGTACCAGGATCTCCCGGATCACGTCACCGGGCTGGGTGGTGAGCCGTGGCCAGTGCGGAATGCTGACCTCGCCGCCGGTGACGGCCGCCGCTGCCAGGAACGGCGTCGCGTTGGACAGATCCGGTTCGATATCCCAGTCCACGGCCCTGATCGGGCCGGGCCGCACCGTCCAGGTCTGCGCGTCGCGGCTGTCGGCGGGGGTCTGCACCTCCACGTCGGCGCGGCGCAGCATCTCCACCGTCATCTCGATATGCGGCATCGACGGCAGTGCCTTGCCGTCGTGATGGACGATCAGTCCCTCGTCGAAGCGGGCGGCCGAGAGCAGCAGACCCGAGATGAACTGCGACGAACCCGAAGCATCGATGGTGACCGAGCCGCCGCGCAACCCGCCCTTGCCGCGGACGACGAAGGGCAGCGTGTCGCCGTCGATATCCGCGCCGAGCCCGCGCAGCGCGTCCAGGATGGTCCGCAGCGGACGCACTCTCGCCTGCGCGTCGCCGTCGAAGGCGACGTCGCCGTTCGCCAACGCCGCGACCGGCGGCAGGAAGCGCATCACCGTGCCCGCGAGACCGCAGTCGACCGAACCCGCGCCCAATGCCGCGGGGACGACGGTGAGCGTCTCGGCCTCGCCGGTGATATCGGCGCCGAGCGCGCGCAGAGCGCCGATCATCAGGTCGGTATCCCTGCTGCGCAGCGCACCGGTGATGGTCGAAGGCCCGTCCGCCAGCGCGGCCAGGATCAGCGCGCGGTTGGTGATGGATTTGGATCCGGGCAGGGTGACGTTCGCGTGGACTGGGACATCGACATGGGGCGCTGGCCAATAGGTCACGTCACCATCTTCGCCCATCCGCCGACCGGACACGCGGGCGGTCGT
Organism: Nocardia noduli; assembly: GCF_019038455.1. NCBI lineage: Bacteria > Bacillati > Actinomycetota > Actinomycetes > Mycobacteriales > Nocardiaceae > Nocardia > Nocardia noduli. The sequence continues at coordinate 83,260 of NZ_JAFMPL010000007.1, read as the reverse complement.
GAACTGGCCGGTAATTTCGGTCCTCGCGTCGTTCGCGACGACCGTGGGCGCGGTGCGGGCACACGAGCGGGGCGCGGGGATCGAGATCCCGCGCCCCGCTCGGCATTGTCGGCTCCGACGGCCTACTTGTGACGTCCGTGCAGGAACGGCACCACCTTGCGCAGCAGTTTCATGGTGGATTCGGTGCGCGAGTAGCTCAGCAGAGCCATGCCGGGAACCGTGAACCGCTGCACCGCGATCGAATGCGGACGGGAGAATTCGCGCAGGCCCGGCTCACCGTGGATCCGGCCGATACCGGAATCGCCGACACCGCCGAAGGGCAGTCCCGCGATGGCGGCGAAGGCGAGTACCGAGTTCACCGAGGTGGCTCCGACGCGCAGTCGGCGCGCGATCTCCAACCCGTTGTTCTTGGAGTAGACCGCCGAGGACAGGCCGTATTTGGAGTTGTTGGCCAGCCGTACCGCTTCGTCGACCCCGTCGACGGTGCGAATGGTGAGGGTGGGTCCGAACGTCTCCTCGGCCACGGCCTCGGAATCCTCGTCGACGTCGACCAGCACGACGGGTTCGATGAACGGGCCCTTGATCGACTCCGGGCCGCCGAGCACGGCGGTGCCGCCGTTCTTCAGCGCGTCGTCGATGTGGCGACGGACGATATCGATCTGGCTCGGCATGGTCATCGGGCCGTAGGACGCCTTGCTGTCGGAACCCGGCTTGACATCCTGGAGGATCCGCTTGACCTCGGCGACGAATTCGTCGCGCACCGAACGATCCACGTACACCCGCTCGACCCCGGCGCAGGTCTGGCCGCTGTTGGCGGTGGCGCCCCAGGCGACCGCGTCGGCGGCGGCCTTGACGTCGGCGTCGCCGGCGACGATCACCGCGTCCTTGCCGCCGCATTCGAGCAGCACCGGCGTCAGCGTCTGCGCGGCGGCGGCCATGATCCGCTTACCCGTCGCGGTGGAACCGGTGAAGGCGATCTTGTCGACACCGGAGGCGACGAGCGCGGCACCGGTGGCGCCGAGACCGTTGATGGTTTCGAAAATGCCTTCCGGCAGTTCGGGATTGGCCTTCTTGAAGGCCTGCGACAGGAAGTTGCCGATACCGGTCGAGTACTCGCTCGGCTTGAAGACGACGGTGTTGCCGCCCGCGAGCGCGTAGGCGATGGAGCCGTTGGGGGTGTAGACGGGGTAGTTCCACGGCCCGATCACACCGACCACGCCGAGCGGGCGCTGTTCCAAGCGCGCGGAGAAGTTCGACATCAGCGCGCCGGGGGCGATCTTCTTGGGCGCGAGGTATTTCTTGGCGTTCTTGGCGGCCCAGGCGATGTGTTCGAGGGCGAGCATCAACTCGAGGTACGCGTCGTCGAGCGGCTTACCGTTCTCCCGGTGGATGAGCGCGCAGAATTCGTCGGACTCGGCGACGAGACGGCTCGACCAGCGCAGCAGGTGTTTTCTGCGGTCGTCGAAGCTGAGCGAACCCCAGGTGGACGCGGCGGTACGGGCCTTGTCGACGGCCGCGCGCACCGCGTTCTCGTCGGCGATCGTGTAGGTCGCGATGACCTCGCCCGTGGCCGGGTCGACCGACTGGAGCGCCGTATCGGGGGCGGTGGGTGTGGTCTCGGTGGTTGTCACGGTGGGACTCTCCTCTTACCTGGGGGCGGCCGGTCGGTGCGCGTGCCGGAGCGGAGGGTCTGATCCAACCCCTCCGTTGAGAGAATGCTAAGCGAAAACTCTCACCAGGTCACCACAATGCCCCTTTGTCTCCCGTTTCGGCTCCGACCTTTGTCGGGCCGGGATGGCAGGATCGAAATATGTGCGGACGATATGCCACCACCACGGACCCGGGCCGGCTGGCGGTCGAGCTGGACGCCATCGATGAGACCGACGGTGACGGCCGGGCGGGCACCAGCGGATATGCCAACTACAACGTCGCCCCGACCACCCAGGTGCTCACCGTGGTCGAACGCCACGATCGTGCACATCCCGACGACGACCCGGCGCTGCGGATCCGGCGCATGCGCTGGGGCCTGGTCCCGGTCTGGACCAAGGTCGCCGAACCCGGTGTCCCGGTGAAGGGCAAACCGCTGTTCAACGCCCGCGCCGACAAGGCCGCGACCACCGCGTCGTTCCGCGACGCCGTGAAATACCGGCGCTGCCTGGTGCCGATGGACGGCTGGTACGAATGGCTGGTCGAACCCGCCGTCGGTATCGACGATCGCCGCGACGGGGCCAAGGGCAAGGCCGCCAAACAGCCGTATTTCATGGCGAACGCCGACGGCTCTCGCCTCTACATGGCCGGACTGTGGTCGGTCTGGCGTGATCGTTCGCTGCCGGAGAGTTCGCCGCTGCTGTCGTGCACGATCCTCACCACCGACGCGGTGGGCGAGCTGACCACGATCCACGACCGCATGCCGCTGCCGATGCCGCGCGCGCACTGGGACGCCTGGCTCGACCCGGACCATCCCGCACCGGACGAACTGTTGCGGACGCCCGAACCCGAATCCGTGGCGGGCATCGTCGCCAGACCGGTCTCGCCGCTGGTGAACAGCGTGAAGAACAACGGTCCGGAATTACTGGCCGACGTCGACGGCTCGGCGCCGAAGGCCGGGCAGATGCGTCTGCTCTGATCACCCGGCCTTCGACAGCGTGAACAAGCGGTGCGTCAGAGCCCGCAGTCCACGGCGTCCGTCGCGATATTCAGGCCGCATTTCGCGACACCGGAGATCAGGTCGATGATCTCGGAGGCGAGTCCGCCGCCGAATTTCTCGGCCTTCTCCGCCATCGCTTCCTCCTGCGTGCCGGGTTTACCCGGTGCGTCGTCGGCGCCGAGGCCGTCGAACGGGGAATCGCCGTGTGTCGAGGGCGGCGCGGCGGCGGCGATCGGGGTCAGTACCGGCGTGCCGAGGCCGAGTACCGCCGCCCCGAACAGGGTGACGACCACGGTGCGCAGACGTTGGTGTCGAAACATTTCGCATCACATCCTCGGGTCGGACCAATCGGACCTTGCGTAGACGGGTAACGCTTCGAATCGGTAGCACCGCAGATCAGTAACGCACATTCGCGTCCGTGTGGCCCGTGACCGCGCCGGACGAGGGCGGGACCGGTCGGGTCAGGCCGTGATGGACGCGCTCACCGCGCCGCAGACCCGGATCAGGTCCGCCGGTGCCAGTTCGATCTCAAGTCCGCGCTTGCCCGCGCTGCACAGCACGCGATCCCAGGTCAGCGCCGAGGCATCGACCACGGTCGGCAGCGGTTTGCGCTGACCCAGCGGCGAGATGCCGCCCAGCACGTAGCCGGTACTGCGTTCGGCCTTGGTCTTGTCCGCCATGACGGCCTTCGGCGCGCCGAGTGCCGCCGCTGCCGCCTTGAGCGAGAGGGTGTTCGGCACCGGGAGGACGGCCACCGCGAGTGTGCCGGTGGACAGTTCGATCACCAGTGTCTTGAAGATCTGATCCGGCTCGACGCCGAGTTCCGCGCCGAGCGCGTCGACGGCTTCGGTGCCGTAGGAATCGCTGCGTGGATCGTGCCGGTACGCGTGGACCCGGTGCTCGACCCCGGCCGAGGACAGGGTGCGGATCGCGGGGGTCGATGCGCCTGCCATGCGGGTCACCTTAACGGCGACGGCCCCGCGGTGCGCGACGGTTTCTGCCGTGACGGGCGCTCGACCGGGAACACAGCGGGGCCGGTACATGTTGCACAGCCATGTAGAGCGCACCGAATCCGCCACGGCGGGAGGAGCGCCCGGCGAGGCGGCGGGTCGGATGCCCGTGCCCGCCACGGATATCAGGCCGTATCACAGGAAGGGAGATGCCGGTGCCCGTATTGCTCGACGAACGTCCGGTCCGCGCCCAGGCGCCGCCGTCGGACCCGCGATTGTCCTTCGATCCGAACTTGCCGGTAGATTTGGCAGGTACGCCGATCGAAGGGACAGGTGTGACGAGCGACGACGACGGGGTGACCGAGAGCACGGTCGGCGCCGCGCGCGGCGACGATGCGGCTACCACCGCACCGGTCGACGAGGCCGCGCTGGCGCAGCGGTTCGAGCGCGACGCGCTCCCGCTGCTCGACCAGCTCTACGGCGCGGCCCTGCGGATGACGAGGAACCCGGCCGACGCCGAGGACCTGGTGCAGGAGACCTACGTCAAAGCGTTCCAGGGATTCAAATCCTTCAAGGAAGGCACCAATCTGCGTGCCTGGCTCTACCGGATCCTGACCAACACCTACATCAACTCCTATCGCAAGAAGCAGCGTCAGCCCGCGCAGTATCCGACCGACGAGATCACCGACTGGCAGCTCGCCGCGACCGCGGAGCACACCTCGACGGGTCTGCGTTCGGCCGAGGTCGAGGCGCTCGACGCCCTACCCGACGACGCGATCAAGGCGGCGCTACAGGAATTGCCGGAGGAATTCCGGATGGCGGTGTACTACGCCGACGTCGAAGGCTTCCCGTACAAGGAAATCGCCGACATCATGGGCACTCCCATAGGTACGGTGATGTCCCGGCTGCACCGCGGACGCAAGCAGCTGAAGGGTTTGCTCGCCGACGTGGCGCGCGAGCGTGGATTCAATCGGGGCGAGCGCCAGGAGGTCAAGCAGTGAGCGATCAGCGGGACCCCGATATGGAGCTCGACTGCACGGCGGTGATCGCCGATGTCTGGCTGATGCTGGACGGTGAATGCGACGAGTCGACCAGGGCTCGGCTCCAGCACCACATGGACACCTGCTCGCCCTGTATCGAGGCATACGGCATCGAGGAGAAGATCAAGGGTCTGCTCAGCCGTAAATGCGGTGGTGACCGTGCGCCGGATTCGCTGCGGGACCGGTTGACGCTCGAGATTCGCAAATCGGTCACCGTGACGCGGATCGAGACCACCGAGGCCTGAGCCCGGTAAAATATTCGAAAACAATTGAGCGGCCCGCTCTTCCGTGAGGAGGAGCGGGCCGCTCGGTTGCACTCGGCCGCAGCCGCGGCTCAGGCGTTGGGCCGCTTGCCGTGGTTGGCCGCGTTTCCCTTGCGGCTGCGCTTCTTACGTCCGCGCTTACCCATAAGTAGACCTCCTTCTGATTGAAGGCCATTCTTTCACGTGTGGTTGGCTGTAGCTGCAGCGGATACGGACCCGACCGAACGAATGAGGTGTGTCATGGCTGAGGAAGTACGCGCGGAGATGGTGTCGACGGTCCTGACGGTCGAAGTCGCGGTGGGCGAGAAGGTCGCGATCGACCAGACCCTGGTGCTGCTCGAATCGATGAAGATGGAGATCCCGGTGCTCACCGAGACCGAGGGCGAGATCACCTCGATCGCCGTGGAGCCCGGCCAGGTACTCCAGCAGGGCGATCTCATCGCCGTGATCTCCTGAGTGACGCGGTAGACCCGACGTGTCGACCCTGAGTGAACTGCTTGCCGAACATACCGATCTGCCCGGCGTCGCCGTGGATCACCTGCAACGGGTGGTGGGCGACTGGCAGTTGCTCGCCGATCTCTCCTTCGCCGATCTGCTGCTGTGGGTCGGAGCCGGACCCATCACCGACGGCGCCGATATCGTGTGTGTAGCCCAGTGCCGCCCGACGACGGCGGCCACCGTCCATCTCGAGGACATGGTCGGCGGCACCGCGATGAACGGCGACCATTTCCAGGTCTTCGACGCGCTGCGGACCGGCACGGTGGTGCGCTCGGACAGCGATGTGGAGGCCGAGGGCGTCTACCACCCGCATCCGGTGCACGCCGTGCGCGAGGCCATTCCGGTGCGCTGCGGCGACGATGTCATCGCGGTGCTCAGCCGCGATACCGATATGCAGCGGTCCAGGGTGCGCAGCACCCTGGAGATCGCCTACCTCGCCTGCGCCGACGATCTGTGCCAGATGATCGCCGACGGCAGCTTCCCCACCACCGAGGATCGCGCGGCGACCCATTCCAGTCCGCGCGCCGGTGACGGTTTCATCCGGCTCGATACCGACGGCATCGTTGTCTACGCGAGCCCGAACGCGCTGTCGGCCTATCACCGGATGGGTCTTCAGGCCGATCTGGCCGGTCAGGATCTCGCCGTCACCACGCGTTCGCTGATCACCGATCCGTTCGACGCCCAGGAAGTGGTCGGCGATATCCAGGCCGCGCTCGCCGGGCGGACGGGCAGGCGGATGGAGGTCGAGGCGCGCGGCGCGACGGTGCTGTTGCGCACCCTGGTGCTACGCCCGCACGGCGAACTGGCGGGGGCCGCGGTGCTGGTCCGCGATGTCACCGAGGTCAAGCGCCGCGATCGCGCGCTGCTGAGCAAGGACGCGACCATCCGTGAGATCCATCACCGGGTGAAGAACAATCTCCAGACCGTGGCCGCGCTGCTGCGTCTCCAGGCCCGTCGCACCGAGAACGAGGAGGCGCAGGTGGCGCTGACCGAATCGGTGCGCCGCGTCACTTCCATCGCCTCCGTGCACGAGATGTTGTCGATGTCGGTGGACGAGGAAGTCGATCTCGACGAGGTCGTCGACCGGTTGCTGCCGATCATGGCCGATGTCGCCACCGTGCACACCACCCGCATCAAGGTACGCCGCGCGGGATCGCTCGGGGTGTTCTCCGCCGAACGAGCCACCCCGTTGGTGATGGTTCTCACGGAATTGGTGCAGAACGCGATCGAGCATGCCTTCGATTCGGGTGAAAACGGCACGGTGACAATACGTTCGGAACGGTCGGCGCGCTGGCTCGACGTCATCATCAGTGACGACGGTCGCGGCCTGCCCCCCGGTTTCAGCCTGGAGGCATCCGACCGGCTCGGTCTACAGATCGTGCGGACGCTCGTCACCGCCGAACTGGGCGGTTCCATCGGCCTGCACCCCGGCGCGGACGTCGGCACCGACGCGGTGCTGCGCGTTCCGCTCGGACGTCGTTCCGGTCGCTGATCTCCGTCGAATTCCGAGAACCTTTCCGCGAATCATCGCCTCGTCACGGTATAAGAAAGCCCGGCACCTACGAAAGGTGCCGGGCCGAAATGCGTTGGCGGACCGGGCTGAATGGTCCGCCTGCGCTTATCGTCGAATCAGACGACAGTACGGGTGCGAGTGCGCGCATTGCGACGCTTCAGCGCACGGCGCTCGTCCTCGCTCATACCACCCCACACGCCGGCATCCTGCCCGGACTTCAGGGCCCAGGAAAGGCAGTCGGCGGTAACGGGGCAGCGAGCGCAGACCAGCTTGGCATCGGCAATCTGCGCGAGCGCAGGACCACTGTTACCCACCGGGAAGAACAGCTCGGGGTCCTCATCGCGACAGATGGCCTTGTGGCGCCAGTCCATTCCTCTGCTCCTTTGCTGGGCGCCACAATTGGCGCCTACGGTTTCTGGTTCGTTCACTTGTGCGACTCGAATGTTTCCGCACGGTTGCTTGTGAATGCTTTCACGAACACCGTAGATGTCAATAGGTCTACGGCGCACCGTGGGGAAGCTCACGCTCACGAAGTCCCCGCATAGGGGCCCTGCCCGGTCCTTTGTACTCGCTCCACCGGGTTTTCGCAGCACAACCACGATGTTTCAGGGCGTGATTCGTGCCCTGTTCGGCTGCGGCGCGATCACATCCAGCACATCCGGCACGGAGGTGAAATCCACCACGTTCCGTTTCCCGATAAAATCGCCATCGATTTGCAGGCCGATCGGTTCGGCCGTCTCGACCCGCACCGACGGCACGTCGTCTTCACGAAATAAATTGTGCGACTTGGGATTTCCATTCGCGGCCAGAAGTTGGCGGGCCAGCAACAGAGTTGGCGCGACCGACATGGACCGGACGGCGAACACGCCGAGCCCCGTCTCGAATGTGGTGCCCGGGTTGGTGTGCACCGGCGTCGAGTTCAGGTACGTCCACGGGCTCGCGTTCGTTATGAAGGCGTAATGGACCTCGCCGACCGGCTCGAATCCCGGGATTTCGATCCGTACGGCCGGGTCCTTGCGCCGGGCCCGGAAGAATTGTCGCACAGTTGTTCGAATATATCGGGCCGGGGTGGCGGCGTGACCGTTCGCGCGACTGTTGTCGATCGCCTCACACACATCCGCGTCGAGACCGACGCCCGCGCTGAAAGTGAACCACCGATCGTCGGCCAGACCGAGTCCGATCTTGCGGTCGCGCTCGAGGGTCAGCAGATCGATCAATTGATTGGTCGCCGTCACCGGATCGGGCGAAATTCCGAGTGCGCGCGCGAAGACATTCGCCGAACCGCCGGGAATGACGCCCAGGCGCGGCAGCCAGGCCTGACCGTCGTTCAATTCCGGCAGGGGCAGAAAACCGTTGATCGTCTCGTTGACCGTCCCATCGCCCCCGTGCACGACGATCAGATCCATTTCGTTGGTCGATGCCCACTGGGCCAATTCCGCGGCGTGTCCGCGATGCTGGGTGTGCGCAACCGTGAGCTGTGTCCGGCTCTCCAACGCGTGCGCCAGCAGATCCCTGGTCGCCGGCGTCGTCGAGGTGGCATTCGGATTCACGATCAGCAGCGTCCGCACGCTGGCAGCCTAATGGGCGCGCGCGGCGGGTCCGAAAAGCCGCCGTCCACCTCCACCACGCGGCGCCCACCGGATCGTCGCGGTGGTCTCGCTGCTCGTCGCGGTGGCCTCCTCGTAGGCTGGGCCCGTGGTCGACAGTGGTGAAGGTACGGATTCGGCGCGGGTGCCGACGACGGTGCGAGGCGCGGGCGGGCTGGTCGCCGTCGAAGGCGCGGTCGCGGTCATCGTCGCCGTCGTACTCCTGGTGCGCGGACTTCTCGGACACGATCAGACGCAGACGAGCGGATACGGCACGGCGGCCTGGTTCGGCATTCTCGGCGGCGCGGTACTGGCCGCGGGCATCGGTCTGCTGCTCGGTCACCGATGGGGGCGTGCCATCGCGACCATCGCCCAGCTCCTGCTGCTCCCGGTGGCCTGGTCGCTGCTCACCGACTCCCATCAGCCGGTCCTCGGGGCGTTGCTCGGCGTCGCGGCGATCGGCGCGCTCGTGCTGTTGTTCGCGCCCAAGTCCAACCTGTGGATGGCCCAGGAGTACGGCGCGGATCCCGAATAGGTTGGTCAGCCCGCGATATCGCCGCGGCGCAGTACCGCCTCGCGCAGCGCGCGGCGGCACAGTTGATCGGCCTGGCGGGTGGTCTCGGGCTGGCGATAGTGCGGTGTGAGCGACAGCACCTGCTCGCACGCGGTGTCGAGATCGATGAGATGGCCCACCGAGACGTACAGCGGTTTCACCCCGGTCCTGGTCCGCAGCACCCGGCCGACCACCTCGCCGTCGAGCCGGATATCGGCGGTGTCACCGCGTTCGGGCCCGGGATCGGGGCATTCACCCCAGGCGTTCTTGGCCACGCCGATGGTCGGAACACCCGCCAGGATGCCCAGGTGGCACGCGAGTCCGAAGCGGCGGGGATGGGCGAGACCCTGACCGTCGCAGATCAGCAGATCCGGTGCCGCGTCCAGCCTTTCGAGGGCGGCGAGCGCGGTCGGCACCTCACGGAAGGCCAGCAGGCCCGGCACGTACGGGAAAGTCGCCGTGCCGAGCACCACGGCCGAGGTGACGGTCTGCAACGTGCGGGCGTCCAACGCGACCGCGGCGGCGGCGACCAGGCCGGAATCGTCGTAGGCCGAGTCGATTCCGGCGACGACGCGGAAATCCGGCGGTCGCGGATCGGTCGTGACGACCAACGGCCGCAACCGATCCTGCACGGCTCTCGCCGCGTTCGCGTCGTCGGGCCAGCCGTCGGGCACGGTAACCTTCATCGGTGTCCTCGACTCACTCGGCGGCGCGATATTGCTGTCCCACCGTACAACTCGCGCGATCCCGCGGCCCGAGATCCTCAGCGTGCCTGCGCGGCCAGTGCGGACAACGCTTCCCCCGAAAGTCGGTAGCCGACCCACTCGTCCTGGCTCTGCGCGCCGATGGATCGATAGAACGTGATCGACGGGGTGTTCCAGGTGAGCACCGACCAGTCGACGCGGCTGTAGCCCTTGTCCACCGCTTCCTGGGCGAGTGCGGCCAGCAGTCCCCTGCCGTACCCCTTGCCCCGCGCCCACGGCGAGACGTACAGATCCTCGAGGAAGATGCCGTGCACCCCGTTCCAGGTGGAGAAGTTCAGGAACCAGATGGCGCACCCGACGATCTCCGACTCGTCCTCCACGACATGCGCGAAAAGTGCAGGCGCCGGGCCGAACAGCGCCGTGCGCAGTTGGTCCACGGTGAGAGCGCACTGGTCGCTCGCCTTCTCGTATTCGGCCAGATCGTGGACGAGACCGACGAGGGCCGGAATGTCGGCCTCGGTGGCCCGACGGATCTCGGCGGTTTCGGGCAGGGTCACGACACATCTCCGTTCGTTGCGGGAATCAGATTGTGCGCCAGGATGCTTCGCACATCGTGCTGGTAGCCCAGGATGCTGACGGCCGCGGTGGACATGGGGAAGCGGCGGCCTTCGCGGACGTCGAACTCGGCCCAGCGGGCGATCAGCACCCGCGAGAAATGGCCGTGCCCGACCAGGATCACGTCCCGCTCGGGCAGCGCCGCGTCGACCGAGGCGAGTACGCGATCGGCTCGCGCGCCCACCTGTGCCGCCGTCTCGCCACCGGGAACGTCGCCGGTGAAGATGGTCCAGCCCGGCGCCGACTCCCGGATCTGCGGGGTGGTCAGGCCCTCGTACTCGCCGTAGTCCCATTCGACCAGATCGTCGTCGACGACCGTGTCGGTCAGACCGACGAGTTCCGCGGTGTGCACCGCACGCCGACGCGGACTGGTCAGCACCAGGGGATCCCGCAGCGCGAGGTCGGCGATCAACGGTCGCGCCGCCTCGGCCTGCGCCTCGCCGTCGGGCGTGAGCGGCAGGTCGGAACGTCCGGTGTGGCGACGCTGCTTCGACCAGGAGGTCTCCCCGTGCCGGAGCAACACCACCCGGGCGGCGTCGAGTGTGGAGAGTGCGGACATGTCATCCATTCTGGCCGTCCCGTCGTCGGCCGTGGTGACCAGGGCCGTGTGCTCAACCGAGGGCGTAGAGAACGCTCCCGCGCTTCTCCAGGACCGTGGTGCCGAGCACCGCGAGGGACAGCGGGGAGGTGTCCGCACCGGGACGCTGCACCGGGATGCGGGAGATCTCCGCGCCGGACGACGGTTCGAGCACCGCGATGCCGTCGGTCACCGGCACCAGCAGTTTGCCCGTCATCATCGCCGGTGTGCCGACCACGTCGGGCGCGGCCCACAGCGGATCGAAGGTGCTGCCGTTCAACGCGATCAGACTGTTGCCGGTGAACACGAAGAAGGTCGACCCGAGTTTGACGGCCGTGGCCTTGTCGCTCAGCGGCGCCGAGAGTTGTTGCACCACAAGGGGGTTGCCGTTGCCGTCGTAGACGGCCAGGCGTGGTGGCGCGACTTCGGTCGCGTCCGTGGGTGATCCGCCCGGCATGTACAGCAGGACACGGCTGTCCGATACCGCAAGCACCCGCGTCTCCGGAGCGTCGGCGCCGACACCGGACAGGACGTGCGAGCCGTATTCCTCGGGCACCGTATTGTCCTTCGGCGCCGGATTGAGCACCGTCAGCCGCCGGGCCGGATCCTGCGGGCAACGCTCGATCACGGCGAGCTTGGACGGACTCGAACCGGACGAGAGCAGATCGCAGCCCGACCGCGGTTGGGTCTTCACGTTCACCGGTGCGTCGACGTAGCCGTACTCGATGGTGCGCACCAGATCCGAGCGCCACAGTTCCAGACGTCGCGGCCCCTGCGCGAGTGCGTAGGTGCCGTCGACCGACAGCCGCACCGTCTCGTCCATGTAGCTGCTGCGCGAGGTGCGCCGCTCGCCGGTATCCCCGGCGAGCAGCGTCGCCTGACTGCATCCGCGTTGATCGCGATACACCGCGAGCACCATCGCGAACTGCGACTCGACCCCGCACAGCGGCATATCCCGCCGATACCGCCACACCTGCGCGCCGGTCAGTGGATCGCGCCCGGTGACGGTGCCGTCGTCACCGGTGACGGCCACTCCGGCCGAGGTCAGCGCTCTCGAATCCGCGCTGTCGGAGGCGTGCCACAACTCTCGCAGTGTGGTGGGCAACCGGTCCGCGGCGGGCGGCGCCGACACGGGGGTCGGCGCCGTCACCGAGTCGGTGCCGGTCGCGTCGCCGCGCGCCCACACCGCCACGGCCGCGAGCAGTACGAGTACGGCGATCGCGACCGCGGAGATGATGTCGGCGCGCGTTCGCCGCTCGGGTGCGAGCACGATTGCGAGAGTAGCGGATCCGCCGAACTAAGCCGAAGTGGTCGCCGCCGAGGCCGTGACCACATCCTGCCCGTCGGTTTTACGGCTGCGCCTGCGCGGTGTCTCGCCCGCGGTCGAGGCCGTGGTTGCCGCACCGTTGGCCGCCGCGTCGAGGCTCGCCGCCGTCGTCCGGGTGCGACGCCGCTTCACCGGCGCCTCGATCTCGGTCGTCACCGATTCGGCGACGGTCGAGTCGGTGGCTTCGGCTACCTTGCGGGTCCGACGGCGCACCGTCTTCTCGGCAGGTTCGGCGACGTCGGCGGTTTCGGCCACCTCGGCGACCTCTGCCACCACCGCCTTCTTACGGCTGCGCACGGCTTTCGGGGGAGCGACCGATTCGTCGCTCGCCACCGTGACCTCGACCGCCTTCTTGCGACTCCGCACGGGTTTCGCAGCGGGTTCGGCGTCGACGATCGCGGTGACCTCGGTCGCCTCCGCTTCCGCCACGGGAGCCTTCTTGCGGCTGCGCGTGGTCTTCGCGGCCACGGGTTCGGCGGCGTCGTCCGCGACCGGGGTCGCGGCCTCGGTGACCGCTGTCTTCCTGCGAGTGCGAGTCCGTGCGGGTGCGGCCTCGGCCGGAGGCGAGGCCGGTTCGGCCGCCTCTGCCGCGGTCGTTGCCTCGGCCGCCTCGTCCGCCTTCGCGGTCGAGACTGCCGTCGCTTTGCCCCTTGTCGTGGCGGCTACCGTGGTCGCCTCGTCCGCCGTCGTGGACGCGGCTGTGGTCGCCTTGCCCGCCGTCGTGGTCGAGGCCGTGGTCGCCTCGCCCGCGGGTGCGGTCGCCTTCCTGCGGCTGCGGGTAGGCGCTGCGACCGTCTCCGCCGCGCTGTCGGCATCGGCATCGGCAACGGTCACGGCCTTGTCGGTGGTGGTCGCGGCCTTGCGGCTGCGACTACGAACCGGTTCGGCGGTGGGGTCGGTTCCGGCGACGTCCGCCGTGACCTTCCTGGTCCGCCTGCGGACCGGCTTCTCGGCGACCGCGTCATCGGTCACCACTACCGCGGTATCGGTGCTCGCCGCGGTGACGTCGACGACCGTCTCCGGCCTGTCGATGACGGCCGTCGCGAGGCCCGTGCCGTTGGTCGCCGCCGTGGCGTCGACCGAAGCCGCCGCGACGTCGGCGACGATCGCGCCATTGGTGGACGCCTTGCCGTTCACCGACGCGGGAACATCCGAGCCTGCGTCGAGAGCGCCGGTCACCGTTCCGGAACCGGTCGAGACATCGCCGACCGAAGTCGCCGAGTCGCTCACGACCGGAGCCGACGCGGTGGGACCACCGTTGTTCGTGGAAGTGACCGAAGGATCGGCGACCGCGACGGTGTCGGTGTTCGGGACCGAACTCGACGAACCGCCGCCGGACTCGCCGCGACCCGACGTACCGCCTTCGACGGTCCTCGAATCGTCACCGGAGGGCCTGCGCCGCCGACGACGCCGCCGTGCGGGCTGTTCGCCGGTGTCATCGCCGGTGGTGTCCTCGGCGTTCTCGGTCGAGGTCACCTCGGCGGCGACGGTGTTCGCCGCGGCCTCCTGATCCGCACCCGAACGACGCCGACGCCGCCTGCGACGCGGTTGTCCGCCTTCTTCGGTTTCGCCTTCGGCACTCGTCTCGGCGCGGTTGTCGGTGCCACGGTTATCGACACCGGTGGTGTCGGTACCGATGCTCTCCACGCCGTCCATCGGCTCGCCGGCGCGGGTACGCCTGCGATTGCGTTTACGCGGCGCGCGCGCGGGCCGCTCGACGACTTCTGACTCCTCCTCGCGGACCACCGGCTTCGCCTTGCGGACGTGGCCGGTCGTGCCCTCGGGGATGCCGAGATCGCTGAGCAGGTGCGGGGAACGCGAATACGTTTCGACCGGTTCCGGGATGCCGAGGCCGAGCGCCTTGTCGATACCGGCCCAGCGGTTCAGCTCGTCCCAGTCGATCAGGGTGATCGCGACACCGGTGCGTCCGGCGCGGCCGGTCCGCCCGATCCGGTGGACGTAGGTCTTCTCGTCCTCGGGGCACTGGTAGTTGACGACGTGGGTGACGTCGTCGATATCGATGCCGCGCGCCGCCACATCGGTGGCGACGAGTACGTCGATCACACCCTTGCGGAATTTGTTCAGCGCTTTCTCGCGGGCGATCTGACCGAGGTCGCCGTGCACCGCGCCCACCGCGAACCCGCGGTCGGCCAGTTCGTCGGCGACCTTCTGCGCGGTGCGCTTGGTCCTGGTGAAGATCATGGTCGCGCCACGGCTCTCGGCCTGGAGCACCTTGGCGATCAATTCGTGCTTGTCGAGCGCGTGCGCCCGGTAGACGAACTGCGTGGTCCTGTCGTGGATGGCGGAGTCGTGCGGTTCCTCGGCCCTGATATGCGTCGGCCGGGTCAGGAACGTACGGGCCAGGGTGATGATCGGGCCCGGCATCGTGGCCGAGAACAGCATGGTCTGACGCTTGTCGGGGACCATGCTGAGAATGCGCTCGATATCGGGCAGGAAGCCCAGATCCAGCATCTCGTCGGCTTCGTCCAGGACCAGCACGCCGACCTTGCCCAGGATCAGGTGATTCTGGTTGGCGAGGTCCAGTAGTCGTCCCGGCGTTCCGACCACGACGTCGACGCCGGCGCGCAGCGCGGCGATCTGGGATTCGTAGGGACGTCCACCGTAGATCGAGGCCACCTTCAGCGGCCCCTGGTGATTGGTGAGGTATTTGCTCGCGTTCTCCAGGTCGGAGGTGACCTGAATGCACAGTTCGCGAGTGGGGACGATGACGAGCGCGCGCGGTGTGCCGTCCAGCGGAGTGGTTCCGGTATCGGCGGTCGCGATGCGGTGCAAAAGCGGCACGCCGAATCCGAAAGTCTTACCCATTCCGGTGCGGGCCTGACCGATGAGATCTTCGCCGGCCAACGCCAGCGGCAAGGTCAGTTCTTGAATCGCGAAAGTGCGTTCGATACCGATCTCGCCGAGTGCGCGAACGATTTCGTCGCGAACTCCCAATTCCGCGAATTTCGGTGCGGTGTGTGTGTCATCCAGTTCGGCGGTCAACAGGGTGTCGGTGAGACCGGGTTCCTGTTCGACAGTGATCTTGCTCAGGTTCGTGCCTTCCTCGTAATCGCGTCACGCGCGCACGAGGCGTGGGGCGGACCGGTCGGTCCACGACAACCACGTATCCGCCTGTGATACTCACCCGGGCCACTGCCGGACGTCACCAGGGTGCCGTGGATACGGCAGCGACCCGGGACATCGGCGCGGCGCAACGGTGATGCGGATCTGGTGCGCGCACATTTTCCTGACACCGAGAAATTCCGGCTCCGAACCTGGTCCAAGGCCTTCACGACCCATCCGCTGGACGCGGTAAAGGTACTGATCCGGCAGCTCCGGTCGAGCGAAATTTCTCGTTGTCCGTAGTGATTGTAGCGTGATATTGTGCACCGCTCGAATTGCCGCCGCGGTATTTTCCGGACAAATCGGCGTCTTCTCGCCATCGGGTCAGCGATGTCCGGTGCGAGACATGGCAATTCATGTCGCGGTGACGAATCCGGACAACCCGAGAATCGCACCGGGACGGGACTTGCCTGTAACCGTCGGTACCGGGATGTGAGAGATTCTTGGTGTGAGTCTCGCAGACACCGTCACCCTCGCCGCCCGCAATGCCTGGGCGCTCACCTTCGGCCCCGGCGTCCGGGACCACGATCCCGCCCCGTCGACGGTGCTGTGGGATGAACCACACCGGCGGTTGAGCCGCTTCGACGGTGCCGAATCCGATTCCGCCACAGCGCCATCCGCCGTGCTGTTGGTTCCGCCGCTCGCCGCGCCCGCACTCTGCTTCGACCTGCGCGCCGACCAGAGCGTCGCGCGATTCCTGCTGGAGACCGGTCGATCGCCGTACCTCGTCGACTACGGCGAGATCACCTTCGCCGACCGGCGGATGGGATTCGAGCACTGGATCGACGACATCCTGCCCGAGGCGATCCTGCGCTCATCGGCCGATCGCGGCGGCGCGCCCGTCGACCTGATCGGCTGGTCCCTCGGCGGCACGCTGTCGCTGCTCACCGCAGCCGCGCACCCGCACCTGCCCATCCGCTCGATCACCGCGATCGGCTCGCCGCTGGACTACGACAGGATGCCCGGGGTGCCCCAACTGCGCGCGGTGGCCGAACTCACTCGGGGCGACCTCGTCGCGTCGACCGCGGTCCGGCTCGCGGGCGGCGTGCCCGCTCCGCTCACCCGTATCGCCTACCGGGCCACCGCGTGGGATCGCGAACTGCGCCGACCGTGGTTCGTCGCGCGCAATATCGCCAGAACCGAAACCCTGGCCAGAATGGAATCGGTGGACCGATTCATGGCCGCGATGCCCGGGTATCCCGGCCGCTTCTACGGACAGTTGTGGGGCCGGATGTTCCTGAACAACGACATCGGCCGCGGTGTCGTGCGACTGGGGGAGCGGCGGATCGCGCTCGCCGAGGTGACGGCGCACGTCCTGTTGGTCGGGGGCCCTGACGACGTCATCACCCCGGCCGCCGCCGTCGAGGCGGGCGCGGCGAATCTGACCGGCGCGGCCTCGGTGCGCTACGAGACCGCCCCCGGCGGCCATCTCGGCATCCTCACCGGCGACACGGCCCGCGACACGACATGGGCAGCCGTCGACAAATTCCTCGCCGAACTGCGGTAGTCCGGCGACGCGGGACCGAGAAAGTTCGGGTTGGCAAGGCCGGGTTCGGAATCCCGGACTACCCTTCGGATACATGGGACAACAGATATCCGCCGGACTGGGAGTTTCGCCGATCGATTCCGAAATTCTCGCGGCGGACCATCCCGGCGTGACCGATTTGTTCGCGGTACTCGCCTACGGCGAGATCTCCGCCTTCTATCGGTTGGCGGAAGAAGCGAAACTGTCCCCGACGCTGCGCGGCAAGGTCGCGGTCGCCAAGATGGCCGCCGCCGAAATGGAGCATTTCGCGTCGCTGGAAGCCGCGCTGGCCGCCGTCGGCGCCGATATCTTCGACGCGATGGCACCGTTCGTCCACGCGCTCGACGCCTATCACGCGTCCACCGACCCGTCGACGTGGCTGGAATCGATGGTGAAGTTCTACGTCGGTGACGGTATCGCCGCCGATTTCTACACCGAGATCGCCGGAGCGCTCAGCCCCGAGGTGGCCGCCGTCGTCCGCGACGTGCTGGCCGAGACCAGCCACTCCGAATTCGTGGTGGAGGAGGTGCGCCGGGCGGTGGAGACCAGTCGATCCGAGCGCGACCGGCTCACGCTGTGGGGTCGCCGCCTGCTCGGTGAGGCGATCACCCAGGCGCAATACGTGATGGCCCAGCGCGACGAACTCACCGACCTGGTCCTCACCGCGACGGGCGATCTCAACGGCATCGCCGAACTCTTCGATCGCATGCAGACGAGTCACGCCCAGCGCATGGCCGTACTCGGCCTCTGACACGCCCCTTCGGGGAGCGGAAGGCGCTGTGCCCCCGCGCTATTCGTTGACGGCGCGCGGTTCGACCAAGCGCAGGCCCGGCGCCTGCGCCGCGGTCTTGTCCGTCAGCCAGATCATCACACTCTGGTCCCGGTCGGAGTCGAGCGTCTCGAACGGCACGTCGACGGCACCGTGCACGGGATGATCGAAGGCGAGCACACCGGAACGATCGTCGCCGAGCCGATGTGGTTTCCAACGCTCGGCGAATTCCGGACTGCGCTGGAGCGCCGTGATCATCTCGCGCAGGGTGTCGTCGGCGGGCCAGCGAACTTTGGCCCGATTCAGGGCGGCGACGAAATGATCCGCGGCCGCCGACCAGTCGCGCAGCACGCGTTGCGCGGCCGGATGCATGAAGATGTACCAGGCCAGATTCGGCCGGTCGGCCTCGTCGAACAGGCCGAGCGGTGCGGCGAAATCGGCCCAGGCGGGATTCCAGCCGAGCACATCGAAACGTCGCCCGACCACGAGGGCGGGCGTCGGTTGCAGGGCCCGCAGAATCGTCCGCATCGAGTCGGCGAGTTGTTCGTCGGGCGATTCCGCACCGGGACAACGGTATTCGTTGCCGGAGGTCAGCGCGAGCATGGTGAAGTGGTCGCGCTGCGCACCGGCGAGCAGCAGCGCGTCGGCGAGGGCGTCGACCACCGACATCGACGGATTGCTATCGCGGCCCTGCTCGAGCCGGGCCAGGTAGTCGGCGCTGACGCCCGCCCGCACGGCCACTTCCTCGCGGCGTAATCCCGGGGTCCTGCGCCGCCCGCCCGCGGGCATACCGATATCGGCGGGTCGCAATTCGGCGCGCCGGGCGACCAGGAATTCCGCGAATCCGTTTCGGGCCATATCTCCATCCTGCCCTGTCCTGGGATCCGGAGCCGCGCCCTGCGAGGGCCAGGATAACGGCGGTCTGGTTATCCGATGACCAGCGCGCGATCGTCGATGGCATGACCAGTACCTCGGAATCCACCACCGCCACCCAGTCCCTCGCCGTCGGTGCATGGGCACTCGACACGGCCCACTCCTCGGTCGCCTTCACCATCCGTCACCTCGGCATCTCCAAGGTCCGCGGCGGGTTCACCCGGTTCGAGACCGAATTCGTGGTCGATGAGTCCGGCGCGGCCACCCTCGGCGCGACGATCCATCTCGATTCCTTCGACACCGGGAATCCCGACCGTGACAACCACATCCGGACCGCGGATTTCCTGGATGCCGCCAATCGTCCTACCCTCACCTTCCGCGCTCTCGGACCGGTGCGCGTCGCTGAGTCCTTCGTCGTGGAGGGTGAGGCGACGCTCGGCGACATCACCCGACCGCTCACCCTCGACGTCGAGTGGGGCGGTGTCCAGGACTTCGGCCCGAGCGGGGACCGTCATGCCGGATTCTCGGCGACCGGCACCATCAAGCGCACCGATTTCGGAGTCGGTGGCGCGTTGCCGGGTCTGCTCAGCGACGCCGTGAAGGTCGAACTCGAGATCCAGTTGGTCGAGCCGAAGTAGCGTCGTCGGCGCTGTTCGCTGACAGCGCAGGCAGCCGTCCGACACGGCGTCCCCGCCCTGCACTAGCCTTGGATTCGACAGCACAGGACTCTAGGTTCGGAGGTTGGCCGTGGAGGTCAAGATCGGTATATCGGATAGCCCGCGGGAGCTCGTGATCAACAGCTCGCAGACCCCGGACGAGGTCGAAGCGCTGGTCTCCGGTGCGCTGACCGGCGACACGGGCGTCGTGTCGCTGACCGACGAGAAGGGTCGCAAGTTCCTGATCCAGGCTTCCAAGGTCGCCTACGTGGAAATCGGCACGCCTGCCGCGGGCCGCGTCGGCTTCGCCGCCGTCTAGCCTTCGCCGCCGAGCGCGGATACGAACAGAGCCCCTGTGCTCGACCGACTCGGTCGAGCACAGGGGCTCTGTTCATCTGTTCCTAGGAGCCGAGGGTGCGCGGCGCGCCGCCGTCGAGCGGATGCAGCGGCACATGCGACAGACCGCCCCACGCGAGTGCGACGGTGGTGTCGACCGCGTCGTCCTTGGGGATCGGGCGGTCGGCCTCCAGCCAGTAGCGGGCGGTGAACTGGCTCGCTCCGACCAGGCCGACGGCGAGGATGCGCGCCCGGTAGGGGTCCAGGCCGGAATCGTGGGCCACGACATCGAAGACCGCGTCGACACAGGCTTCGGTCGCCTGCTCGACCCGGCGCTGCACCTGCGGCTCGCTGGTCAGGTCCGACTCGAAGACCAGGCGAAAGCCCTGCATCTCGTTGTCGACGAAGTCGAAGTACGCGGCGACGGCCGCGCGGACACGCTGCCTGTTATCGGTGGTCGAACGCAATGCCTGGCGTACGCTCGACACCAGCATGTCGACGTAGTTCTGGAGGACAGCCAGGTACAGTTCGAGTTTGCTGGTGAAGTGCTGGTACAGCACGGGCTTGCTCACACCGGCGCACTGGGAGATCTCGTCCATTCCCGCGGCGTGATAACCGCGTAGGACGAACACCTCACTGGCCGCATGGAGAAGCTGTTGGCGTCGTTCGTCACGCGGCAGACGAGTGCCGCGCTTGGTCGGCGCCATGGCCTCGGACGACGTTTTACGCGACGTCGGCCGGTCCACGAGGTCAGTCATTTCGGCTCTCCCAGTCGATTCCCCGGCAAATAGGGATTGTGCACCGGGTATCCCATGAACGATACCCGGTTGTGGCATACATGCGGTTCGGGGATACGCATGTAGTCCCCACGGTGAGATATATCGCAGCGAACCCCTGTGGTGTGTCATGTTCGCCGTTCCGGCTCCGCGGCACTCGTGGCGTTGCGATACCGCCGACTGTGAGAGTCTGGTGTGCGTGACCCATCGTGTCGACCGCCCCGGGCACTCGTCTTCCATACCCTATCCACGCCCCGCGACAGGTGCGATACCCGGCGCTGCTTCGGCCGGACGGCCTCGGTGCGCCGCCGGGCCGACGGAACCGTGATGTCGGAATCCATGGCCAGGTCCGACGGGCGGTCCGGTTCGACGAGGGGGCGGGCGCGTTCGGACCCGTCGGCCGACGGTGACGGGCCGACCCCGGAGCATTCCCGCGCGGAGGACGACAACGTCGGCACCGCGGTCGAGGTCAGCGACCCGTTCGGACTCCATGCCTCGGCCGATCGCTCACACCAACCGCTGCGGGCCCGCTGGGATCCGACCGCACCCGACGAGGCACGAACCCGGTCACCGCGCCCGGAACGCGGCGTCAAGAAACAGAGCGCGCTCGGCCGCTTCATCTCCACCTACGGCTGGCGCGCGTACGCCCTGCCCGTACTCTTCGTCGTCACCGTGCTGGTCGTCGTCGACGCCGTGAACGGCGGTCCCGAGGCCATCGGCGCGGGCGGGAATCCCGGATTCGGCAGGCTCAGCCCGCGCGCAGCCTCGGCGGGCATCATCGGCGCACCGCCGGGTGACGGACAGTTCCCCGGAGATCTCCCCACCGGCGCGCTCCCCGAGGGCGGCCCGTTCACCGAGATCGGCGCGGGCAGCTGGCACGTGGTGCCCGGCGCGGCCGCCGAATTCGGGGCGGGCGCGGAACTGCATCTGAGCTACACCGTCGAGATCGAGGACGGTATCGACACCTCCGGACTCGGCGGTGACATCGCGGTGGCGAGGATGGTGGACAGCACCCTGTCCAACCCGAAGAGTTGGTCGCACGACCGCAAATTCGCCTTCCGCCGGATCGACCAGGGCGAACCCGATTTCCGCATCTCCCTGACCTCGCGTGAGTCCACCCGCAAGGCCTGCGGATTCGATATCCCGATCGACTCCTCCTGCTACAACGCCGACCTGCGGCGCGTGGTGCTCTCGGAAGTCCGCTGGGTCCGCGGCGCGCTCGCCTTCGAGGGCGATATCGGCTCCTACCGGCAGTATCAGATCAACCACGAGGTCGGCCACGCCATCGGCTACCACCAGCACCAGCCCTGTGAGACCGACGGGGGACTCGCGCCGGTGATGATGCAGCAGACCTTCGGAACCAAGAACAACGACATCGCCGCCCTCGACCCCGACGGCGTCGTCCCCATGGACGGCAAGCGTTGCCGCTTCAACCCCTGGCCCTACCCTCGCGGTTAGCCGTCCCGCGGGGTGCGTACGCGCGCCCGGGGCGGGTACGCGACCATAGAACGGGAAGAACGGCCCGCTCGCCGGTGTTGCACGGGTGGTCAACGCCGTGATGTCAAAAGCCGTGATCGGCCAATTCGATTCGAGGAGTCCTGGACGTGTCATCATCGAAGTCCCTGCCGCCGCTCGTCGAGCCGGCCGCGGAGCTGACTACCGACGAGATCGCGCGCTACAGTCGCCACCTGATCATCCCCGATCTGGGTGTCGACGGGCAGAAGCGCCTGAAGAACGCCAAGGTGCTGGTGATCGGCGCGGGCGGTCTCGGCTCGCCCGCCCTGCTGTATCTCGCAGCGGCCGGCGTCGGCACGCTCGGCATCGTCGAATTCGACGAGGTCGACGCCTCCAACCTGCAACGTCAGATCATCCACGGCGAGTCCGACATCGGTCGTCCCAAGGCCGACAGCGCCCGCGACTCGATCCACGAGATCAACTCCGGGATCACCGTCAACCTGCACAAGATCCGGCTCGAGCCCGAGAACGCGATCGAGTTGTTCCGCGACTACGACCTGATCGTCGACGGCACCGACAACTTCGCCACCCGCTATCTCGTCAACGACGCGGCGGTGCTGGCCGGTAAGCCGTACGTGTGGGGTTCCATCTACCGCTTCGAGGGCCAGGTCTCGGTCTTCTGGGAAGACGCGCCCGACGACCGCGGCATCAACTACCGCGACCTGTACCCCGAGGCCCCGCCGCCCGGCATGGTCCCGTCCTGCGCCGAAGGCGGCGTGCTCGGCGTGCTGTGCGCGTCCATCGGTTCGGTCATGGTCACCGAGGCGATCAAACTCCTCACCGGCATCGGCGACCCGCTGCTCGGTCGACTGATGGTCTACGACGCACTCGACATGAGCTACCGCACCATCAAGCTGCGGCGCGATCCCGAACGTGTGCCGATCACCGAATTGATCGACTACGAGGCGTTCTGCGGCGTGGTCTCCGACGAGGGCGTCGCGGCGGCGGCCGGGTCGACCATCACCGCGCGCGAACTCAAGGAACTGCTCGACGCGGGCAAGGATATCGAGCTCATCGACGTCCGCGAGCCGGTCGAATGGGACATCGTGCACATCGAGGGCGCGAAACTGATCCCGAAGGATCGCATCCTCTCCGGCGAGGTCCTGGCCGAGTTGCCGCAGAACCGCCCCATCGTGCTGCACTGCAAGACCGGTATCCGCTCGGCCGAGGTCCTGGCCGCCTTGAAGAAGGCCGGTTTCTCCGACGCCACCCACGTCCAGGGCGGCATAGTCGCCTGGGCGAAACAGATCGACACCTCGCTTCCCGTCTACTGATCACACCGCGCATCGGGTTCCATGCCCGGTGCGCGGTATACGAATTCGACACCGGACCGCGACCCCGATCGGCGGTGTGGCAGTGTTCCGGGCCGCCGAGACCGGCGGTACGGTACGGCCGTGACTTCTGTGGAACCCCCCGAGCACGTGCGCGCGACGTTCGGTCTGCGCGAAGTGACCCCGGTGTCCCTGGGAGACTGGGACGGCGGCTGGCGTTGCGGTGACGTGGTGCTCAGCCCCGTCGCCGACCACGCGCGCGCCGCATGGTCGGCGAAGATCCGCGAGACGCTCGAGGTCGACGGCGTGCGCCTGGCCCGCCCCGTACGCGCCACCGATGGCCGCTACGTCGTCTCTGGCTGGCGCGCCGACACCCACCTGGATGGCTTCCCCGAACCCCGCCACGACGAGGTCGTCTCGGTATCGCTGCGCCTGCACCAGGCCACCGCGGAACTGGAACGTCCTCGTTTCCTCGTACAGCCGCCCGTCGCGCCTTGGATGGACGTCGACGTCTTCGTCGCCGCCGACCGCGCCGCCTGGGAGGCCGTCCCGCTGCGCACCCTGCGCGCTGGCGGCATGCCCCCACCCGTCACCCCGGACGGCATCCGCAGCATGGAGCTGATCGGTCAGCTGGCGACACTGCGCAAATCCGTCCGAACACCCCCGCAACTGGTGCACGGTGATCTCTTCGGCACCGTGCTGTTCTCCGGACCGGGCACCCCCGGTCTCTCGGACCTGACACCGTACTGGCGCCCACCCCAATGGGCCGCGGGCGTCATCGTCATCGATGCCCTCGCGTGGGGCGGCGCCGACGACGGGTTGTTGGACCGCTGGGCGGACCTACCGGAATGGCCACAGATGTTGTTGCGCGCGGTCATGTTTCGGTTGGCGGTGCATGCTTTGCATCCGCGTTCGACGCCGGACGCCTTTCCGGGGTTGGCGCGGGCGGCGGATATGGTGCGGTTGATGCTGTGACGGTCGCTGCTCGGGGTGATGGCCGATCACGTGCCGTCGCGACGCGGGGCCGGGCCGTTCGATCATGCGAACCCCGCTCTGAGCCTTAGATTTTCGGCTAAACTAAGTGCACCGCGTGTCTATACACATGCCTGGGGGAGCCATGCCCAATCTGCGGTGTAGTCTGTGCGCACAATCGCCGCCAGGTCGCGACTTTCGGATAGAGACCAGCGCGGCCTGCTACGAGCGGTTCGAGGACGGCGGCAGGTGAGAATCCAACCGAGAGAACAGATTCTGAACATCTGGCAGGCGATGTTCGACTCATGCTGGGACAGGGAGAAGGAGACCTGGTCGTGGGGCGGGCGGGACGGCGTCAACTCGATCAGTGATTCCGAACAACTGCTGTGTCTGCTCTATCCTGCCACCGAAATCGATGCCTTCGCCCTGCATGATCCGGATCGGGTCGAAAACGATGTGAGCGAGAGACTGGAACCGATCGGTGGTCGCACGTGGGGCGGCTCGTTCCTGGTCAAACTCCTCGACGAGTATATCGCCAACAACACCGACGAAACCGGACAGCCGATCTTCGCCAGTGGTGGTTATCTGAAGAGTTCGGACAGTCGGCAACCGACGCCGGTACAACGCCGCATCGAGGTGGTCGACGCGTATTCGATGTCGTTGACGTTGTGCATGGCGGGACTGCGGTTTCTGCGCGACCACATCGCAGCAGTCTGGCAGAACCGCCCGGATGAGCAGATGCAGCAGCTGGTCGACGCGGTCAGTACCCGGTTGACCGCCGCTATGACCGGACTGGTCCGTAGTTTCGTCGTCAACACGATGTTTCCGAAATCGTCCGAGGGACAAGCGATCCTTTCGATGCTCAATGTCGACGGGCGCTCGGAACAGAACGTGTTGAGCGGCGTGAAATTCAGCTTGGAGCGTGTCAGGGCGAGATTGCGCAGTGACGTCGTCCTCGGCCAGGAGACCTCCGTCAAAGGCCTGGAGAACGACAATCTGTTGTTCGAATGTGGTTGGAGCTGGGGCATCCCCGAGGACGCGAGCCCGGTCGGCTTCATCGATGCTCCGATCGCCAAGGCGGTGGGAACCGCGGAATCCCGTCCATACCTGTACTTCACGATGGTCGCCCTCGACGGCATCAACGACCTCGTCTCGCCGCAAGCCGGTGAAATGGGCATGCTGGACGAACAACAGCATCGGTTGGCCCAGGCATTGCGGACCCGGTGGGAACTGACCCAGCTCTACTGGTCGACGGTCGCGCGATTCGGTGACGGGGTCTGGCCGCTGGAGGATATCCCTTGGCGCACATCGGATGGCGATCAGTCGGACTACTACAGTCTGATCGTCTCCGCCGTGCTGATCCAGGATCTGGTATCCCGCAGTGCCTCCGATGACGATCTGACACGAGCGGTCGCGATCTTCGACGAACTGGCCGGGCGCGGCCGAATCATCAGGCGTGCCACCGAAGACGACCCGGCGATACGTCTGCATTCCCCCGGTGTGCGTCTCGATCTGCGCGGCACCGAGCGGATCGACAGCGGTCCGATGTTGCAGTGGGAGGTCTCGGACTATTCGGCTGTGCTGCTCAAGCGGATGTTGCAGGCGGCTCGGTTGTCCAACAATGTCAACGCCAGGGACAAATTGATGGATCTGTCCAAGGCGACGATGGAACATCTGCACCACAGACGCCTGGAAACGGGAGCGGTCGGCCTCTGGGATGACGCGGGCAAGGTTTTCGGCGGCAAGGACGCGCCGCGCGAGACCCGGCCGTCCTGGTACATGACCGAGCGGCTGATCGAATGTCTCGTCATGGCCGAGCGCACCTACAGCGCCGCGCCCCCGAATTGGCCCGAACTCCAGGTTGTCGCACAGGTTCTGCTCGACACGGCCGAACACCGTTTCGATCAGGAATTGCTGAACGTGACGATCGGCATCGGTCTGCGCAGCCGTGGCACGATGCAGCGCGTCGAGCATCACATCGATGAGGCTCGGCAGTTGGTGCGCAAGGACGCGGCCTCCGCGCTCGTGCACACGCTGGAGGCCCTACGCGATCTCAATGGTCTGGAGATCGGCCGGACCGACGCGAACAGGAACATGTAAGCGCATGATCGTCTTCGCGACGTCGGACAAGGGGGGCACGGGCCGGTCGGTGACCAGCTGCAACATGGGCTTCCGCCTGTCCGCGAGCGGAAACAGCGTGGCCTACCTGGATTTCGATTTCGGTTCTCCGACAACGGGTGCGCTCTTCGAGATCAGTGGTTTGGAACGTGGAATTCCGCCGACCAAGGACCGAGCCTCCGGTACCGAGCAAGGACAAGGTCTGCACTCCTACCTTTTGGGTCGGATCGACACTCCTGCGCGTGTGAACGTGCGTGACAGCACCGATCGCGCCGAATTGCGCAAGATAGGCGGCCGTGGCGGCCAGTTGGTGCTGTTTCCCGGTGATCAGGGCGGCGGCGAATTCGCTTACGGCAAGGATCCGTCGATTGTCGATCGGTGCGCCGGATTGTTGCTGTCGATAGATCGTGAATTCGATGTCTGCCTGGTCGATCTCAGCGCGGGCAGGTCGGCGGCGATGGAAATCGTATTGAAGGCGACCGCGACCGAGGCGCTACGAGGGCGGACGGTGCGGTGGCTGGTCTTCCACCGCTGGACGCGTCAGCACATCTTCGCGGCGCACGGTCTCGTGCACGGAGCGAACGGTTTATTGGACTGCGGTGAACGCGCAGGTCACGAGCCCAAGACGCTTCTGATGAACACCCGGTTCATCCGCACCGCGGTACCGGATCTCGCTCGCATGTATCCCGACAGTTCGGGCGCGCAGACGTCATGGCTGGAACGTCAGGACCGGATTCTGAACAAATTGGCGGGTGATCTGAAGATCGGTGCCAGTTCGGTCCTGGGTTCGGTCCTCGTCGAGCCCGTCCTGCAGATGCGCGAACAGCTGATCCTCGATGTCGACGTGGACAACGAGATCGCCAATCGGGCGACCATCGAGGCGATCGAGAAGCTCTCGGCACAGCTGCTGGACGAGCGAAGTTGGCGTCCGCTGAACAATCCGCGGTGGCGGCCGCACAACTGACCTGCATTCTTCCGACTATCGATCACTGGAGAGGTTCACGACCCCGTGGAGCATGCGCCCGGCTATACCGAAGCGACCGAGCACGCACGTGTGAGCGCCGTGCCGTTATCGCATCTCTCGATAGAGGTCGGCCATTTCTACATGCACGACCTCACAGCCGGACCGGGTCCGATCAAAGCTCAGTTCCGACGCATCGCGCCGCTCGTCAGGGCGTTGACCGAAATCGCGGAGGACGACTTCGGTGAAAATCCTCGGGTGAGTACCTGCTTCTTGATCGACGATTACTTCCGGCGCGATACCGTTCCGGAGAGAATCCTCGACGATCTGCTCGGCGCCGCGGACGAATGCGGGTTACGGATCGACTATCTGGCTCGCGAGGCGGGATGCTGGGAGGTCCCCGCCGTGGTTCGTGACGGGGTGGTGCGGACCCCCGCCATCGCGCTGGCCGAGCATGTACGAGGTCGGATAGTCCAGGAACCTCAGGTCGGTCACAACGGCACCCGGCCACCCGCCTCCGAATCCGGGTGGCTGTGCAACGGGAAACGAGAATCCGGCGGCAAGCCGGGGCAGTCGATGCACGCGGACGAACCGTATGAATACCCCGAGGAATTCGGGCGGCGTGAGCATTCGATATTCCTCGACGTCGAGATGTGGAACCTGGAACGCACCCGCCGCGGTGCGGAGACCGGGACCAAATGGTCATGCCCGTATCTGGCCTCGATCTGGCAGTTGCTTCGGCTGGGATTGCTGCGCTACGACGGCCGACCCGCGGTCGAGCCGCAGCCGTGGTCTCGTGACTCGCCCAGGCACGACAGTTGGTGGGAAATGCCATCGATCATCCAACTCAATCCGGCAGCCAAACCGTTCGCGGCCTACCGGTCCTTGTCGATCCTTCCGCAACGGTACGTGGGTATCGAGTACGCGGTGCGGGTGATCATGGACCATATAAGACTCGACGCCGAAGTTGTCGACCAAGTGGTCGAGCGGGGGGCCCGCGAGGGCATCACCGTTCCACGTCGAGCCGCCGAGCGGCTCAGCCATCACCTCTTGCCGGGGTCCTGAATGACCGGTACCGGATCCGGCCGTCGAGGTGGAGTGCGCTTCACCCGCTCCACCGTGGATATTCGCGTGAACCGTCGGGCGAGGACGGAGCGTCTGCTGACTCGGGGCGCACAGGCGCAGCCGCGTGCGGCTCGCCCACTCCCGGATGTTCTGGCGGTGTTCGGCGAGATCTCGAGCGGGTTGCTACCGACGGCAGTCGCGTTGCGGCGCAGCGAAGTCGAAGAGATACTCGAATTGGCGCCAGGCCAGCGAGCCCACTGGCGGGAACGTCCTATCTCCCTGGGAGTCTCGGCGTCCGGGGCAGAGGGTGTGGACTGTCAGCTCGCGGCGCCCGGCCACACCTCCGTTCGAGCGATCGGCACGGTCGCCGTGCGCGCGGTGGTGGTCGGTGGGAGAGTTGTGCAGAGTTCGGGCCAAGCGATCGTGGTCCGGTCCCCGTCCGATCAACGGATGCCGTGGTCGCACTATCTGGAGCGAGACGGCGTCCTCGAAGTTGTCACCAAGGTCAACGGCGACACAGGGATACGATTGTCGGAGGGCTTCCTCGCCGGTCAGTCGGCCGGGCAGAGTCTGGATCTCACCTCGATCACCGAACGTCTGCGACGCCGGATCGGAATGAACACCGCACTCGGCAACGACTTACCGCTTCGAGTTCGTGGAACTCGGCTGCGCTGGGTCGCGCGAGTGGATGATGTCGCGGTGCCTCGAGTGAGTCTCAGACTGCACGACGATACCCGACGCACGGCGCTGATCCGGGTGCCGTCAGAATCCGAATTGACGGCAGCACAGCGGTTCTGTGAGGATCTCGCACTGCACGACTGGTTGCTGACCGCGATCGCGGCCACCATCGAGCGCGCTGATCTGGCAGGCCCGGCGAGTGCGGCCTCGACGGATATTCTGGCTACTTTTCTACAGAACCTCGCGCATCTCTGGGCTCCGGGTGCCCATACGCCCGAACCGATGCGAAAGCTCTGGCGGCAACTTCAAGACGAACCGGATTTCACCGCTGACTGGCGTCGTTCCATCGACCACCTGCGCCACAGGATGATGGTGGCCACCTGGCACGCCATCCGCGCCAACCTGGTCGGTATGCCGCCGGACGCCTGACATGGTTCAGATCCGGAACCAGCGCCGGACGAGCAAGGCGAAGAACACCGACATGAATACCGTTCCGGTCCACGCTTCCACGACCAGAATCACCCGTCCCGGTGTGCCGATGCCGTCGAGTTCCCCGAGGCCGGTCGGGTTGAGGTAGTTGATGAAAGAGATATGCACCGACGTCGCCAGGGGCTCGTGACCGGCGCTCCACAACACGAGTGAGAAGATCGCCAGCTGTACCGCTATCCAGCCGAGCATGCGGAACGGCCGGAAACCGTAGCCGCACAGCAGATCCGAGATCTGTCCGGGAACACGTCGCCAAGCCGGGAGAGTGGCCAGTCGTTTGGCGCGTGCCCTCGCCAGTCGGCACCGGTCCTGCGCGTCGAAATCCTCGTCCAGGGCGAACAAGGATGTGGCACGTTTGAAGGCGAGCGCGGCATGGGCAGGCAAGCGGGAATCGATCAGTCGGGAGCCGAGGCTTTCGTAGATCTCGGCGGTACGTATACTCTGCGTCCCACTCAGCCGCCGCGGTCCTCTGAACTCGGTCTCGACGGCGAGTAGCGCGGTGACTATCCATCGGATGGCATCCGTGTCGATCGCGGATGCTTCACGCGGAATTTCGGCATTCTCCGCCTGCCGACGTGTCAGCAGGCGACGCATCCGACGTCTGACGGCCTGTATGGTGTCGGATCCGCGACGGAGGAGGGAACGGATACCCCACCGGGCGAGAGCAGGATTCTGATGCGTGTCGACCTTGTCGTATATATGGGCGAAGATCAGTTCGTCACCGCGCGGTGGAACCTTCGATATCTGGTACTCGATCACCGAATCCTCTACGTGCCGATGGAATTCGGCGAGGAGCTGCCTCTCGATCCGGCGAGTCGAATCGGCTCGAGGAGTGACGAATTCGGCGATCTGCTCCGTGTAGTACTTGTCCGCAAGTCGCTCGATGAATGTGGTGATCGATTGAACTTCCTGCGGTAGGTCGCCTTGGCCGTCGTATTCGGTCAACGTCGCTTCCCCCGGTGCGATCGAACTTCCTCAACGATATCAATTGTTTTCGATCAAGGGTGGGGTCCGCGTGGGCGCTTGATCCAGCGAGGATCGCCGGGATCGTCGCTGCGCCAGCGGCGACGATCACCATTCAAGCTGTGCTCCAAGACTTCTCGCGGCTCGTTGCTGCCGAAGTAGCTGTCGTCCTTGGCGATTCTGACGAATCCGGCGAGTTCGAAGAGAGCAGCCGCGCCTCTGTTGCTCGGTCGGACCGTGAGCCGAACTCTGTCGGCGCGTTCGGATCGGCAATGTTCCACGGCGTGCTCGAGTAGGCTTCGTCCGAGTCCGCGTCGCCGGTACTGCTCTGTGACACCCAGACTCATCACCCACGCGCAGCGCTTGGTTCCGAGCCCGACCAGAGCGTGACCGCGGATCGTATCCTCGACCTCGGCCACTACCCAATGCGCACCGTGCAGGTCGAACAATTGTCGCAACAACATATAGGGGTACGCGGAATCGCCGAACAGTTCGCGTTCGACGGCGGCGATCGTTTCCAGATCCTCTAGTCGTGCCCGTCGCAACACTGTGATCCCCGCCCTGCTGTCGATATCCATCCGTGCCCCCGTCGGACCGTCTGATTCTCCCACCCAGAGTAGAGGCACCGGTTAGCAGCGGGATCGATTTTCCGACAACGCGATGTGCGCGAAATTAGCTGTGAGACTGTGCATTTCCCGACTCATCGCAGTGCTGTCAGTGCTGTCGCACCTTCGCAACCCGATCGCAAACCAGCGGTTGCGAGAGAGTCGGGCATTCGCATCGCTGTCGAGGGTGATCTGCTCCCGCGATCGCGGCACGGCCCCGCGAACGCCGAACGCCGCCCGGGGTGGCCCGGGCGGCGTTCGGCGATGGGGGTGGTGGGGATTACACGTTCGCGTAGGCCAGGGAGGAGATGCGGCCGGTGGCGAAGCTGGAGCGGAGGTAGAAGAACCAGGTGACGGCGCCCATCACCAGGAAGGCTCCGGCGTAGGCCCAGAAGGCCGGGGTCATGCTGCCGAAGTTGATGTTGGACAGGCGAAGTGCCTGCTGGAGGACGTAGCCGCCGGAGGCGCCGATCGCTCCGATGACGCCGATGGCTGCGCCTGCCTGCCTGCGGGCCGAAGCGGTGGCTTCGGAGATGTCCATGCCGTGTTCGGAGGCGTATTTCTTGGCTTCCGCGCTGAAGATGGACGGGATCATGCGGTAGGTGGAGCCGTTGCCGATGCCGGTGAGGATGAACAGCACCAGGAAGGCGGCAAGGTAGAGCGGGAAGCTCTTCATCTCCAGGGCCGCCATGATGAGCGCGACCGCCACCGACATGCCGCCGAAGACGAAGACGGTCATCTTGGCGCCACCGACCTTGTCGGAGACCCAGCCGCCGAACGGACGGCTGAAGGATCCGACGAGGGCGCCGAGGAAGGCCAGGTTGCCGAGGGTGGTGATCCAGCCGATCTTGGCCAGGTCGGGGAAGTTGGCCTTGATCAGGGTCGGGAAGGCGAAGGAGAAGCCGATGAAGGATCCGAAGGTGCCGATGTAGAGGAAGGACATGATCCAGGTGTGGCGGTTGGTCAGCGCCAGTTTGTAGGACTTGCCATCGGATTTGGCGGTGCCGATGCTGTCCATGTAGCGCAGGGCGCCGAAGGTGGCGACGAGGATGAATGGGATCCAGACCAGGACCGACAGGGTGATGCCGAAGCGGTAGCCCGCGGCGTCCTTGGCCATGATGTGGGTGCCGAGGGTGATCAGCAGCGGCAGCACCAACTGGGTCTGCGCGACGCCGAGATTTCCGCCCGCGGCGTTGATGCCGAGGGCCGCGCCCTTTTTACCTTCGGGGAAGAAGAAGGAGATATTGGCCATCGACGACGAGAAGTTGCCGCCACCGACACCGGCCAGCGCCGCCAGCACCATGAATACCCACATCGGGGTTTCGGGCTGATTGACGAAATAGGCCAATCCGATTGTCGGAATCAGCAGCATCGCCGCGCTGAACGCGGTGAACGCTCGTCCGCCGAATTTCGGGATGGCGAAGGTGTACGGAATTCGCAGTGCCGCGCCGACCAGGGTCGGGGTCGATGTCAGCAGCAGTGCGTTGCTCACCGCGGTCGGGTTGCCCTTGCCGAGACCGGCCAGGAAGTCGAATCCGGCCAGGCCCATGCTGGTGACGACGGTGCCCCAGATGACCCAGATGCTGAATCCGAGGTTCTCGGCGAATACCGAGAAGATCAAATTCTTGCGCGCGGTCTTCTTACCGCCCGCTTCCCAGAATTCGGTGTTGTCCGGTTCCCATTTATCGAGCCAGCGTCCGCGAGTCTGATGCTCGAACGCCTGCGTTTCCGACTGTTGTCCGGTGGTAGCTACTGTGGCAGTCATCGGCTCCCTCTCGATTGCCTCGCTACGGTCGAGACAAACGTAGAAGTTGGTTGTTGCGCGCCGATGGCCTTCCGTTGCGTTCCCGGCAAATTCGACTCACACGGTCGAATTGCGTTCGGTGACCTGTTGGTTACGTCGATTTATGATGCGCGACCGGTCGGTCCTGGCGCGGCTCGGGGTACTCGGCGATCAGTGATCCGAGGAAGCATCGTGTCGCCTGCGCCGCCCGCTCGGCGTCGCCGTCTATGACAGCTTGCACCAGTTCCTGGTGCTCGGTGTTGTAGGAGTCGTCGGATTTCGCGGTGCGCGAGCGGATCACCTGCTCGATGGTCGGCAGCAGCGAGTCGTAGAACTCGAGGTACACCGCGTTGTGGCTGGCGACCACGATCGCCCGGTGCAGCGCGACGTCCGCGGCGATCGCGGCGGGGTTGCCCTCGCCCCAGGTGTGACGGCCGCGTTCGTCGAGCAGGCGCTCGAGGGTGGCGATGTCGTTGTCGTCGCGGCGTCGGGCGGCCAGGGCCGCCGCGGTGGTGTCGAGGGCCTCGCGTAGTTCGAGGACGTCGCGTTCCTCTGCGTCGGCGAAGTATTTGGCGAGGGTGCCGCCGACTTCGGATATCGCGATCACATAGGTGCCCGAACCCTGACGGCGTTCCAGCATGCCCGCGTGGACGAGGGCCTGGACCGCTTCGCGCACGGTGTTCCGCCCCGTCCCCGTGAGCTCGGTGAGCTCCGGCTCGGTGGGAATGCGGGAGCCGATAGACCAACGGCCCGAACGTATTTCGGCACGCAGTTGCTCGGTTACCTGGGCGATGAGGCTGGTGCGCCGGACTGGTTGCACCGCATCAGAGTACCGCCCATCACAAATACGTTGCCTCCTATCATCGGGTCATCCTATGATTTGTCGGTGACAGCTACCCTCACCGACACCACGACCCGCCCGGATCAGACCTCCGTCGAGCCGCGCAGGCGCGCGCTCGCGGAGGGTCGGCTCCTGGTACTCACCGCGATCGTGATATCGGCGCTCACCCTCCGGGTCGCCGTCACGGCGTTCAGTCCCCTTGCCGAGCGAATCGGCGACGACATCGGATATTCGACCGCGATCATCGGCGTCTTCGGCATGGTGCCGACCGCGATGTTCGCGGTCTCCGGCCTGATCGCCCCGTTCCTGGTCGGCCGGATCGGCCTGGAGCGCACCGCGCTGACCGCCATGGTGCTGGCCGGACTCGGCATGCTGATCCGCGCCCTCGTCGGCGGCACCGGCGAACTGCTGCTGTTCTCCGGGCTCGCCCTCGCGGGGATGGGTATCGGCAACGTGGTGATCCCGCCGCTGGTGAAACGCTATTTCCCCGACCGTCTCGCGGTGATCAGCTCCCTGTACATCACCATGGTGCAACTGGGCACCGTCGTGCCCGCGCTGATCGCGGTGCCGGTCGCGCAGGCGCACGGCTGGCGGATCTCCCTGGGATTGTGGGCCGTGCTCGGTTTCGCCGCCGCGCTCCCGTGGATCGGTGTGCTGCGGGTGCGGCGCGGGCGCGAGGTGGTGGACGAGACGGCACTGCCGGGCGCCGAGCCCGAGGTGCGAGGCCGGGTCTGGCGTTCGCCGCTGGCCTGGGGGATGGCCGCCATGTTCGGCATGACCTCGTTGACCACCTACGCGATCTTCGCGTGGCTGCCCCAGATCCTGGCCGAGGCGGGGGCGAGCGACGGTTTCGGCGGCACCATGGTCGGGCTGTTCGCCCTGGTCGGGCTGGTCTCGGCGTTCACCGCGCCGACCATCGTCGCCCGGTTCCGCAATCCTTTCCCGTTCGTGGTGCTCTTCGCCGCCTTCTTCTTCATCGCCTTCGCCGGACTGCTGATCGCGCCGATGAGCGCGACGGTGCTGTGGGTGGTGATCCTCGGACTCGGTCCGAGCACCTTCCCGATGGCGCTGACGCTGATCAACGTCCGCACCCGCACCGCGCGCGGCTCGGCCGCTCTGTCGGGGTTCACCCAGGGCATCGGTTACGCCGTGGCGTGCGCCGGGCCGCTGCTGTTCGGCGCTCTGCACACCGCGACGGGCGGCTGGCTCGCGCCGTTCGCGATGCTGAGCGTCGCGGTGCTGGTGCTGCTCGTCGGCGCGTGGCAGGCGTGCAGGCCGCGCGTTCTCGAGGACGGCTGGGCCTGACCGAGAAAAGAACCTCACAACTCGAGTTGCGAGGTCGTGCGGAAGCGGCCATTCTTTTCCGAAAGGGTCGTGCGCGTCACACCTCACCGCCGCTTTATTGTGAGATCGGCTCTTTGTCACCGACGGAAACCGTTGTGTCACATCGTTGAAACATAGACCCGGAACTCACTTCGGGTTTCGGGTAAACGTGAGCAACCGTTGATTCAGCGGTCATTTCGCGCAGCATTTCGGCAATACCTGTTTCCTACCGTTGGGCTAACCGATTTTGGGAGGCCCTGTTGAGCACGCTGACGCGTAACCGCAACATCGAGCACTGGGATGCCGAGGATGTCGACGCCTGGGAGGCGGGCGGTAAAGATGTCGCCAAGCGCAATCTGATCTGGTCGGTCTTCGCCGAGCACGTCGGGTTCTCGGTCTGGTCGATCTGGTCGGTGATGGTGCTGTTCATGCCGACCGACAAGTTCGGCATCGATCCGGCGGGCAAGTTCTTCCTCGTCGCGGTGCCGACGCTGGTCGGCGCGATCCTGCGCATTCCGTACACCGTCGCCACCGCGCGCTTCGGCGGACGCAACTGGACGATCTTCAGCGCCGGGCTGCTGCTGATTCCGACGCTGCTGACCCTGTACTTCATCAACCAGCCAGGAACCTCGTACACGACGTTCCTGATCGTGGCGGCGTTCGCCGGTCTCGGCGGCGGCAACTTCGCCTCGTCGATGACCAATATCAACGCCTTCTACCCGCAACGGCTCAAGGGCTGGGCGCTCGGCCTGAACGCGGGCGGCGGCAATATCGGCGTCCCGGTGATCCAGTTGATCGGCCTGCTGGTCATCGCGACCCTGGGCAACCAGTACGCCTCGCTGATCTGCGCCATCTACCTGGTGCTCGTCGCGCTGGCCGGTGTCGGCGCCGCGCTCTACATGGACAACCTGAAGAACCAGAAGGCCGACCTGTCCTACATGATCACGGCGCTCAAGGTGCCGCAGTCGTGGGCGATCGCGTTCCTCTACATCGGCACCTTCGGCTCGTTCATCGGCTACAGCTTCGCCTTCGGCCAGGTGCTCCAGATCAGCTTCAAGGCCGGTGGCGACAGCGCCGCGCAGGCCGCGCTGCACGCCGCGCAGATCGCCTTCATCGGCCCGCTGCTGGGTTCGCTCGCCAGGCCCTACGGCGGCAAACTCGCCGACCGCATCGGCGGCAGCCGCGTCACCTTCTACGTCTTCGGCGCGATGATGGCCGCCGCGGTGGTCGTCGGTGTCGCCAGCACCATGGGCGACAGCAACAAGGGTGTGCCGACCGGCGGTGTGATGACCATGCTGGTCGTCGGATTCATCGCGCTGTTCGTGCTCTCCGGTGTCGGCAACGGCTCGGTCACCAAGATCATCCCGTCGGTCTTCGACGCCAAGAGCAAGAGCCTGGACGCCACTCCGGCGGCACAGGCGGCCTGGTCGCAGAACACCTCCGGCGCGCTCATCGGCTTCGTCGGCGCGATCGGCGCACTCGGCGGTGTCGGCATCAACCTGGTGCTGCGCTCGTCCTACTCGTCGACCGCTTCCGCCACCACCGCGTTCTGGGTCTTCATGGCCTTCTACGTCGCCTGCGCCGTGGTGACCTGGGCGGTCTTCCTGCGCAGGCCCACCTCGGGCAGCCGGTCCACCGACTCCGATGTCGTGGTCGAGGCCGAGTCGCTGGTCCGGCAGGCCGAACACGCCGACAGCGCACCGTCCACCAATTCGTCGGCTCGCGCCTGACATTCGCACCAGTACGGAGACACTCATGAACCCCACCGTCGATCCGACGCAACGCAAAACCGCGGTGGTCGTGGGCCACGGCATGGTCGGTCACCGCTTCGTCGAAGCGCTCCGGTCCCGCGACGACGCAGGCCTGTGGCAGGTGCTCGTCCTGAGCGAGGAGCAGCTTCCCGCCTACGACCGCGTCGGCCTCTCGGCCTACGTCGGCACCTGGGACGCTGCCGCGCTCGCCC
Source organism: Nocardia noduli (assembly GCF_019038455.1). Taxonomy (NCBI): domain Bacteria; kingdom Bacillati; phylum Actinomycetota; class Actinomycetes; order Mycobacteriales; family Nocardiaceae; genus Nocardia; species Nocardia noduli. The sequence continues at coordinate 46,385 of NZ_JAFMPL010000007.1, read as the reverse complement.
TGCCCGGCAATGAGTACGCGGGCGACGACCTGGTCGAGCTGCGCCTGGGCCAGCGCGGTATCGCCATCGACCGCGACGCTCGCAAGGTCACCACCTCCGAGGGCGACACCATCGCCTACGACGCGCTGGTCCTGGCGACCGGCTCCTACGCCTTCGTGCCGCCGGTGCCGGGGCACGACCTGCCGGAATGTTTCGTCTACCGCACCCTCGACGATCTCGACGGCATCAGGGCGGCCGCCGAGGCCGCAGGGCCGGGCGCGCACGGCGTCGTCATCGGCGGCGGTCTGCTGGGGCTGGAAGCGGCGAACGCGCTGCGCCTGCTCGGGATGACCCCGCACGTCGTCGAATACAACGAGCGGCTGATGCCCGCCCAGATCGACGCGGGCGGCGGCGCGATCCTGGAGAAGCTGGTCACCGATCTGGGACTGAACGTCCACACCGGTGTCGGCACCTCCTCGATCGAAAAACTGGACGACGGCAAACTCGAGCTGACGCTGTCCGACGATTCCCGGATCGTCGCCTCGCTGGTGGTGTTCTCCGCGGGCATCCGTCCGCGTGACGAGATCGCCAGGGAATCCGGTATCGAGGTCGGCCCGCGCGGCGGCATCATCACCGATCTCGGTCTGCGGACCTCCGATCCCCACATCTGGGCGATCGGCGAATGCGCCGCGGTCGAGGGCGTCTGCTACGGCCTGGTCGCCCCCGGCTACACCACCGCGGAAATCGTCGCCGACCGCCTGCTCGGCGGCGCGGGTGAGTTCCCCGGCGCGGATATGTCCACCAAACTGAAGTTGCTCGGCGTCGACGTGGCGAGTTTCGGCGACGCGCACGGCGTCACCGAGGGCGCGCTGTCGGTGGTGCTGCACGACGCGGCCAAAGGCACCTACGCCAAGCTGGTCGTCTCCGACGACGCGAAGATCCTGCTCGGCGGCATCCTGGTCGGCGACGCCACCGCCTACTCGGCACTGCGTCCGCTGGTCGGCCGCCCGCTGCCCGCCGAACCCGCGGCGCTGATCTCGCCCGCCGGTGCGGAACTGGGCGCGGACTCGCTGCCCGACGACGCGCAGATCTGCTCCTGCAACAACGTCAGCAAGGGCGCGATCTGCGGTGCCATCGCCGAAGGCGCCTGCGACGTGCCCGCCGTCAAGAGCTGCACCTCCGCCGGAACCTCCTGCGGCGGTTGCGTTCCCATGCTCAAGAAGCTGCTCGAACAGTCCGGCGTCGAGATGTCCAAGGCGCTGTGCGAGCACTTCTCGCAGTCGCGCGCCGAGTTGTTCCAGATCGTCCAGGTCACCGGAATCCGCACCTTCTCCGGCCTGATCGCCAAGCACGGCAAGGGATCCGGCTGCGATATCTGCAAGCCGACCGTCGCCTCCATCCTGGCGTCCACCTCGAGCGAGCACATCCTCGACGGCGAGCAGGCCGCGCTCCAGGACACCAACGACCACTTCCTGGCCAACCTCCAGAAGAACGGCACCTATTCGGTGGTGCCTCGGATGCCGGGCGGTGAGGTCACCGCCGAACAGCTCATCACCATCGGCGAGGTCGCCAAGGAATTCGGCCTGTACGTCAAGGTCACCGGCGGCCAGCGCATCGACCTGTTCGGCGCGCGCGTCGAGCAGTTGCCGCTGATCTGGAAGCGCCTGGTCGACGCGGGCATGGAATCGGGCCACGCGTACGGCAAATCGCTGCGGACCGTCAAGAGCTGCGTCGGCTCCACCTGGTGCCGCTACGGCCAGCAGGATTCGGTCGGCATGGCCGTACTGCTGGAGAAGCGCTACCGTGGACTGCGGTCCCCGCACAAGCTCAAGCTCGCCGTTTCGGGCTGCGCGCGCGAATGCGCCGAGGCCAGGGGCAAGGATGTCGGCGTCATCGCCACCGAGCACGGCTGGAACCTCTACGTCGGCGGCAACGGCGGTCTCACCCCCAAGCACGCGGTACTGCTCGCGGGCGATCTGGACGACGAGACCCTGATCAAGTACATCGACCGCTACCTGATGTTCTACATCCGCACCGCCGACCGCCTGCAGCGCACAGCGCCGTGGCAGGAGGCGCTGGAGGGCGGCATGGACTACCTCAAGCAGGTCGTGTGCGAGGACAGCCTGGGGATCGCCGACGATCTGGAGGCCGCGATGGCCGCCCACGTCCACGGCTACCGCGACGAATGGGCCGCCGTTCTCGACGACGAGGAGAAACTGTCGCGTTTCGTGTCCTTCGTCAACGCTCCCGAGGAGAGCGACCCGACCATCTCGTTCGACGACAGCGGCGAACGCAAGGTGCCGGTGCTGCTCGGCCTGCCGGAGATCCCGGTCGCGGCGGGTGTGGGATCCACCACAGCCACGCACGGGAAATGAGCGCTTAACCGCGTGGAAACAGGACGCCGGTACCAATGAGACAGGCGTTCGGAGGAGGAACCCGATGACCGTTATCGATACACCCAGCATTTCGCAGGCCACGGCCACGGGTTGGACACAGGCGTGCCGACTCGACTACTTGATTCCCGGCCGCGGCGCCGCGGTGTTGCTGAAAGGTGGCCGTCAGGCCGCCCTGTTCCTACTGACCGACGGCACGGTGTGCGCCGTTGGTAATATCGATCCGATCGGCCGGGCCGCGGTGATGTCGCGTGGGATCGTCGGTGATCGCGGCGGGATTCCCGTCGTCGCATCGCCACTGCTGAAGCAGGCGTTCTCCTTGCTCGACGGCCGGTGCCTCGACGACGAGTCGGCAACGCTGCCGGTGTACGCGGTGCGTGTGGACGACGGCATCGTTTCGGTATCCAATGAGCCGGTGGCGTCCGGGCTCGAATCCTCGGACGGATGAACACCCATGACGACAATCGACGCGGGCGCGTGTCTCGCCGGGTTCACGGTCGGCATCACGGCAGCGCGACGTGCCGATGAGTTCGCCACGCTGCTGACCAGGCGGGGTGCGACGGTCGTCTCGGCCCCCGCCATCCGCATCATTCCGCTGGCCGACGACACCGAGCTGGAGCGGGTCACCCGCCAGCTCGTGTCCGATCCGCCCAAGATCACCGTCGCGACCACCGGCATCGGATTCCGCGGCTGGATGGAGGCCGCCGAGGGCTGGGGGCTGGCCGAAGAGCTGCGCACCACCCTCGCCGGTAACCGGATGCTCGCCCGCGGCCCCAAGGCCAAGGGCGCCATCCGCGCGGCCGAACTGCGCGAGGAGTGGTCGCCCGCCTCGGAGTCCTCCGCCGAGGTGCTCGACCACCTGCTCGCCGAAGGTGTGGAAGGTGTGCGCATCGCGGTCCAGTTGCACGGCGCCACCACCGAATGGGAACCGATTCCGGATTTCTGCGAGGTGTTGCGCTGCGCGGGCGCCGATGTGGTTCCGGTGCCGGTCTACCGCTGGATCCCGCCCGTGGATCAGGGGCCGATGGACCAGATGATCGAGGCGATCGTCACCGCGAATCTGGATTGCGTGACCTTCACCAGCGCGCCCGCCGTGGCGTCGATGCTGATGCGCGCCAAGGAGACCGGACTTCTGGAGGGTGTTTTGCACGCCCTGCGCGGCCGGGTACTGCCCGCCTGCGTCGGACCGATCACCGCGGCTCCGCTCGAAGAACTCGGTGTGCCGACGTCGATGCCGGCCAGGGCCAGGCTCGGCGCGCTCGCTCGCCACGTCGCGGAGGAATTGCCGCGGCGCGCCAACCGGATCCAGGCCGCCGGTCACCAGATCAGCGTGCGCGGTGGCTGCGTCGTGGTCGACGGTGTGGTGCGTCAGCTCGCGCCCGCGCCGATGGCCCTGATGCGTTCACTCGCCCGCCAGCCCGGCCGGGTCGTGTCCCGCGAGGATCTGCTCGCGGCGCTGCCCGGTGGCGGCGACGACACCCACGCGGTCGAGACGGCCATCGCACGGTTGCGTGCGGGCCTGGGCACCCCCAAGGCGATCCAGACCGTGGTCAAACGCGGCTACCGGCTCGCGCTGGACGCCGTCGAATGCCCGGACAACTTCCCGCGTCAGCTGGACGGACAGCGTCCCCCGCTGCCCGGTATGAACACGCCAGCTCGGGCGTCGCGCTATGTCCAGTCGATGGGGAGCTGGTCGGCATGACGGCGCGACGACGAGCGGGACGGAACTGCGTAGACGGGCCGGAGTCGTGACCTCGCCCGCCGTGGTCCTGGTGGCACACGGCACCAGGAGCACCAGGGGTGTCGAGATGATCGCCGCGCTGGCCGAAGCGGTGTCGCGGGAACTGACCGCGCGAGCGGAACCCGCGGGCGAGTGGGCGACGACCCGGGCGCCCGTGGTCCGCACGGCGTTCGTCGACGTGCTCGGTCCCTCGCCTTCGGAAGTGCTGCGCGATCTGGAAGCGACGGCGGGATCGGTTCCCGCCGTGGTGGTTCCGGCGTTCCTCGCCTCCGGCTACCACGTCTACCAGGACGTTCCGCGTGAAGTCGCGGAGAGCGGACACCCCGCCGTCGCGGTCACCAGGGCGATGGGCCCGGACCCGGCGTTGGCGCACGTCATGACCATGCGACTTCGTGCCGCGGGTTGGCGACGCGGCGACGCGGTCGTCCTGGCCGCCGCCGGATCGTCGGATGCCAGGGCGCGCAAGGATGTCCGGCGCTCGGCGGCCCTGCTCGCCGAACACCTCGGCGCGCCGGTGCGGATCGCCTACGTCGCGACCGGAGCCCCTCGCGTTCCCGAGGTCGTCGCCGATCTCAGGGAGTCGGGCGCGCGCCGCGTGTTCATCGCCTCGTACCTGTTGGCGCACGGCCTGTTCCAGCAGCGTCTGCACGAGGCGGGCGCGGACGGCGTGGCCGAACCCATCGGCGTGCACCCGGCCGTCGTCCGGCTGATCGCCGACCGATACCGCACCGCCGCAGCGGAATTGACGCGGGTCCGGGTTCTCTGAAGCACCGGTCGCTCCGCACTACACCGCGTGGCGCGGCGATCGGGTGAACGAGGTCCGGTAGGCGCTCGGTGACAGTCCGACCTGGCGAATCATGTGCTGGCGCAGTGATTCCGCCGAGCCGAGTCCGCAGTGGCGCGCCACCTGGTCCATGGGCAGGGTGGTGGATTCCAGGAGTTCGCGGGCGCGGTGGACGCGCTGGTGGGTGAGCCATTTCTGCGGACTCATCCCGGTCTCCTCGTGGAATCGGCGGGTCAGGGTACGCACGCTGGTGCGCGCGTGACGCGCGAGTTCGTCCAGGGACAGGGGAGTATCGAGCCTGCCCATGGCCCATTCCCTGGTCGACGCCAGTGACAGTCCGTTCTCCGGTGGCAGCGCGGTGTCGACGAATTGGGCCTGGCCGCCGGGGCGCACCGGCGTCACGACGGCGAGGCGGGCGACGGCATTGGCGATACTCGATCCGTAATCGGTGCGAATCAGGTGCAGGCACAGGTCGATTCCGGCCGCGGCTCCCGCCGCGGTGGTGACGGGCCCGTCCTCGATGAACAGCGCGTCGGTGCGGACCGTCAGTTCCGGATACAGCGCGCTCAGTTCGTCGGCCAGACCCCAGTGCGTGGTCGCCGCGCGTCCGTCGAGTAGTCCGGCCTGGGCGAGAACGAAAGCGCCGCTACAGATCGAGGTGACGCGCGCCCCGCGCTCGAGGGCGCGGCGCAACGCGGCGACGGTGGCCGGGTCGGCGGTGTCGCGCGCTCCGGTGCTCGGCACGATGACGGTGTCGGCCGCGTCCACGGCCTCCAGGCCGTGCGGCACCACCACGTCGAAGCCGCCGATTCCGGCGCTGACCACCCCGGGTTCGGCGGTGCAGACCGTCACCGAATAGCCGGGTTCGCCGTCGACGGTCACCGAGCCGAGCAGGGTGTGCGGCATGGACAGGTCGAAGGTCTTCACGGGCGGGACGGCGACGACGGCGACGGATTTCATGGCTGGATCCTTGGGATAGGTGGCAAGGCGGCCACTAGCCTACCCGTCGGCGACGCGGCAGGGTGGATGACACGAGATCGGCGGATCGCGCCGATGTACGAAACACACTGTCCCAGAAGGGAAACCAACATGCCTCAGCATGTCATCATCGGTCGTGGCGGCACCGCGTCGGCCACCGCGCTACTACTCGCCGACAGGGGCGAGCAGGTGCGCGTGGTCAGCCGCAGCGGCACCGGACCCGACCATCCGAATATCGAGCGAGTGGCTCTGGACGCCACCGACGCCACCGCTCTCGCCGCGGTCGCGCGGGGCGCCGCGACCGTTTTCAATACGGCGATGCCCGCCTATCACACCTGGCCGGAAGCTGTTCCGCCGCTGTTCGGCGCGATCCTGTCGGCAGCCGAGCAGGCGAACGCGGATCTGGTGATGCTCGGCAACCTGTACGGCTACGGTCCGGTCGACGGACCGCTGACCGAGGACGCGCCGCTCGCGGCGACGGGACCGAAGGGCGCCGTTCGCGCACGCATGTGGCGGGAGGCCGAAGCAGCCCACCGCGCGGGCCGGGTCCGGGTGACGGAGGTGCGGGCGGGCCAATTCCTCGGCGCGGGAGCGGTTTCGGTGTTCTCGCTGATGGTGCAGTCCAACGTGCTGTCCGGGCGGCTCGCGCTCGTCCCGCAGGCGGTGGAGCTTCCGCATTCCTACACCGCGATCACCGACGCGGCGGCCGCGCTCGTCGCGGTCGCCGGTGACGACCGGGCCTGGGGTCGCGCGTGGCACGCCCCGATCATCACCTCGACCGTCCGCGAGTTGGCGACCAGGCTGGCCGCTCTCGCGAGCGTCGAGCCGCCGTCCCTCGAGGTGATGACCGACCGCGAACTGACCCTGCTCGGCCTCGGCGACCCGTTCTGGATCGAGGTGTTCGAGACCTATCACATGTCGCATCGGACGTTCCTCGTCGACGATTCGGCTCTACGTGACACTTTCGGCGTCGGTGCGACCGATCTCGACGACGTGTTGAAAACGGTCGTGCCCGCCGCGTGAGCCGAATGCACCGTTGCGGGGTATTCACGGTGAAACGTGCGTTTCCGGCCGAACACGCCCGGTGAGTACGCGAAACACCACGAACACACCGGCCGGGCCGGTATTGCGGGACACTCGAATCATGCATCGGCTCGTGAGCTGTTCGATCGCCGTCATCGCCGCCTTCGCCGCGCTCGTGTGGCCGCCGGTCGCGGCGGCCGACTCGGGATCCGGCATCGTCGACGTCCGTCCGCTGGGCGGGCGTCAATTCGAGGTGGTGGTGTACTCGGCCGCCATGAACCGGCCCATCACCCTGTGGATGTCGCATCCCGGCGCGGGCGCGCCCGCGCTGTACCTGCTCAACGCGGTCGACGGCGGTGAGAGCGGCGGCCCGTGGCCGCGCCGGACCGATGTGGAGGATTTCTTCGCCGACAAACCGGTGAACGTCATCGTGCCGATGGGCGGGCGCGCGAGCTACTACACCGATTGGATCGCCGACGATCCGGTGCTCGGTCGCAACAAGTGGGCCACGTTCCTGACCAGGGAACTGCCCCCGCTGCTCGACGAGCGTTTCGGGATGACCGGACGCAACGCCGTGGCGGGGCTGTCGATGTCGGCGACCTCCGCGCTGAACCTGGCCATCGCCGCGCCCGAGCTGTATCAGGCCGTCGGAGCCTACAGCGGTTGCGCGCGCACCAGCGACGTGGCCGGGCAGCTGCTCATCCAATCCGAACTCGCGCTGTTCGGCGGCAATGCCGCGAATATGTGGGGCGCGCTGAACAATCCGGCCTGGGCGGAGAACGATCCCGTCCTGCACGCCGACCGGCTGCGCGGCAAGGCGCTCTACATCTCGGCGGGCAACGGGCTGCCAGGTCCGCACGACACCTTCGGCGCGCCCGGCATCGGCGGCAATCCCGGCGCGCTGCTGGATCGGGTCCTGGTCGGCGGCGTCATGGAGACGGTCGTCGGCAGGTGCACCCGCCCGCTCGCGGACCGGCTCGCCGCACTGGGCATACCGGCCACCGTCGACATGCGCGCCGCGGGCACCCACGCGTGGCCGTACTGGCAGGACGACGTCCACCGTTCCTGGCCGATGTTCGCCGCCGCGCTCGGCGTCTAGGACGTGTCGGTGCCCGGGTCCACACTGGTGACCATGGCATATGACGAAGAACTCGCCGAGCGCGTCCGGGAGCTCGTCGGTCCGGCTTCGGGGTTCACCGAGAAGAAGATGTTCGGCGGCCTGGCATTCCTGGTCGGCGGAAACATGGCGGTCGCGGCCAGCGGTAAGGGCGGTTTGATGGTGCGCGTCGATCCCGGTCTCGGCGGTGATCTGCTCGACGGCGAAAGAGTGCAGTCGATGGTGATGGGCGGACGCGAGATCGACGGCTGGCTGCGCGTGAGCGCCGAGGCGGTCGAGGCGGACGCGGCCCTGCGCGAATGGGTCGAACGCGGCGTAGCCTATGCCAGATCGCTACCGGCCAAGAGCTAACCGATGGTTCCGGACCCGGTCCGACCAGGGAATTTCGGTATCGAGAAAAAACTTCGGAAATTTCTGCCGAGATATGTCGAGCGGGGCGCGGTGGTTCCGACCGAAGGGTGACAGCAGGTCATCACCACCTCACAAGGAGCACATCATGTCCGTCAACACTTTCCTCTGGTTCGAGTCCGAGGCCGAGCAGGCCGCCAACCGCTACGTGGAACTGGTCCCGAATTCCCGCATCGTCGATATCGCGCGCCACCCCGACGGCTCGGCCTTCATCGTCACCGTCGACCTGGACGGCCAGGCGATCACCCTGATGAACGGCGGACCCGGCCACCCGCTCACCGACGCGGTCTCGATCCAGCTGGTCGTGGACACCCAGGAGGAGGTCGACCGGCTGTGGGACGCGCTCACCGAGGGCGGCGAGCCCGGCAATTGCGGCTGGCTCACCGACCGCTTCGGACTGTCCTGGCAGGTCGCCCCGGCCGGACTGCCGGAACTGATGATGGGCGACGATCCGGTCAAGAGCGCCGCGGCGGGCGCCGCGCTGCGGACGATGTCGAAACTGGATATCAAGGTGCTGCGCGACGCCTACGACAACGCCTGAAATACCGGATGCCCGCCCACCGGACGTGGTGGGCGGGCATCTCGGGTGTTCGTCAGCGCCAGCGTTCCGGCGTGACCGGGGAATCCCAGGCCCGCGCGTAGCGGCGGGTGTCGGGCGCGTCGGACTGCTTGTGCCGGTACACGATATAAGGCCTGGTGAAATAGCCGATCGGCGCGCTGAACATGTGCACCAGCCGGGTGTAGGGCCACATCGCCACCAGCGTGAGCACGACCAGTCCGTGCAGCTGGAAGGTCCACGGGGTGTCGACCATCAGCTCCGGGCTCGGGTTGAGGCTGAAAAGGCTACGGAACCACGGGGATACGGATTCGCGGTAGTTGTAGGTGCCCCACAGCAGGTTGCTGCCCCAGGTATTGAGCAGGCCGGAGACGAGCGCGGCGGTGAGCAGCACGTACATGAATTTGTCGTTGGTCGTGGTCGCCTTGCGCACCGCGGTGACGGTCAGGCGGCGGTACAGCAGGATCCCGACGCCCGCCAGCACCGACAGACCCGCGATCGACCCCGCGCCGACGGCGATCACGTGATAGGTGTGTTCGGAGATGCCGACGGCCGCGGTCCACGATTCCGGGATCAGCACGCCGAGCACATGTCCGCCGAAGACGCCGAGCATGCCGAAGTGGAACAGCGGACTGCCCAGGCGTAGCAGCCTGCTCTCGTAGATCTGCGAAGACCGTGTGGTCCAGCCGAATTGATCGTTGCGATAGCGCCAGATGTGACCGAGTACGAACGAGGTGAAGGCCACGTACGGCAGGATCAGCCACAGTTCGGTCGGTAGGTGCGGGGTGTAATTCATCGTCGGCCTTCCGACTGGGCGAACATCGTGGGATCCATCGCGAAGGGATCGAGTCCGACCTCTTCCTCCGGCGGGCCCTCGGCCGCGAGTTCGGCGATACGCCGCCGGTCGGCCGTGGTGAGCGGTGGCATCGTCGCGGTGACCGCGCCGAGCACGCCCGCGTAGGGAGAACCACTGTCCGACAGCGACAGTCGGAGCAGTTCGATCACCGGCAGGTGCTCGCCGAGCAGGCGTTCCCCGCCGATCGGGTCGACGGTCGCGGAGAATTCGAGCAGCACCGGCAGGTGGTCGGGCAGTTCCTCGTCGCCCAGTTCCACGCCCGCGTGTTTGTAGGCGTGCTTGAAACGCAGCAGTGCCATACCGCGTTTGCGGGTGTCGCCGAAGGCGTAGAACGTCAGGTGCATACTCGCGCGCCTGCGCATGTCGAAGGTCTCGACATAGCTCGCCGCGAGTTCGATCGGCGGCGTCACGCGCAGATGCGTCAGCAGGCGGTCGATCTGCGTGCGCACGTGCTCGGGCAATTGCGCTGTCACGCCGCTCAATTCGTCGAGCATGGCCAGCAGATCGGCGGACGGGTAGTCCAGCAGCAGCGCGGCCAGTCGCCACACCAGGCGACGGTCGCGGTCCGACATCGGAATCGTCGGTTCGGGACGGCGGCGGATCTTCAGCAGGCTCATCGCGCCACTCCGTCGCCGTCGACGGGGCGGAGGGCTCGGAGGCCGCCGACGCGGCGGGTCATCGCGGCACCACGTCGACGGCGGGGGTGACGGTTTCAGCCGACGGACCATGCGCGGCGCCGTTGCCGGCATGGTCCGTCGAGCCGTTCCCGGCAGCGCCGTTGCTGCCGTTGCCGTTGGCGCCGTTGCCGTTCCCGGTGACGCCGTTGCCGTTGGTCGACTCGGCGGTGGGCAGCAGGCCCGAGGTGGATTTGCCGTCCCAGTTCAGCAGGTTGATCCGGTTCGACTTCTCCTCCGGCGCGGCGCCGTTGTTGTCGTTGAGCTGGAATTTCTCCACCATCTGATCGAAGGCGGTCATTCCCGGTCCGCCGTCGGTGTCGAGGCTGCATCCGGTGGCCAGGGCGTCGAGCTGATGCGCCTGCGAACCCGCGCCGTTGGGGATCACGTACCGGTGTTCGTATTTGGCGATCGCCAGCAGCCGGTACAGCGCCTCGATCTCCTCCGGTTCCAGCCGCACCGAGGGTGCGATGTTCGGATCGGGTTCCTCGCCGAGGTTCACCGATCGCATGAACGCCCGCATGCCCGCGAGTCGTTGCAGCGCCGCGCGGACCGGTCCGACGTCACCCGCGGTGAACAATTCGGCGAGGTATTCCACCGGAATACGCAGCGCGTCGATGGCGCCGAACAGATTCGACGCGCTCTCGCCGTCGTGACCGGTCTCGGACAGCACGTCGACCACCGGCGAGAGCGGCGGCACGTACCAGACCATCGGCATGGTGCGGTATTCAGGATGCAGCGGCAGTGCGATCTGGTAGTCGACGATCAGCTTGTAGACCGGCGAATCCTGGGCGGCCTGAATCCATTCCGGTGAGATCCCGGCCCGTTCCGCCTCGGTGACGACACGCGGGTCGTGCGGGTTGAGGAAAACGCCGAGCTGCGACGGGTAGAGATCCTTGTCATTGGTGACCGAGGCCGCTTCCTGCACCTTGTCGGCGTCGTAGAGCATCACGCCGATGTAGCGCAGCCGTCCCACGCAGGTCTCCGAGCAGACGGTCGGAATTCCCACTTCCACGCGCGGGTAGCAGAAGGTGCACTTCTCCGCTTTGCCCGTCTTGTGGTTGAAGTAGATCTTCTTGTAGGGGCACGCGGTGACGCACTGCCGCCAACCACGGCATTTGTCCTGGTCGACCAGCACGATGCCGTCTTCGGCCCGCTTGTAGATCGCGCCGGACGGGCAGGAGGCCGCGCACGACGGATTGAGGCAGTGCTCGCAGATGCGCGGCAGGTAGAACATGAAGGTCTGTTCGAACTCCAGTTTCACCTGGTCCGACAACCGCGACAGCAGCGGGTCCTTGCCGACCTGCTCCGGACCCGAACCCAGATCGTCGTCCCAGTTCGCGCCCCAGGTGACCTGGGTGTCCTCGCCGGTGATCAACGATTTGGGCCGTGCCACCGGTACCGTGTCGATCGGCGGCGACGACAGCAGATTGTCGTAGTCGTAACTCCACGGTTCGTAGTAGTCCGACACCGTCGGCATATCGGGATTGGCGAAGATGTTCAGCATTCGCTTGAGCCGAGAGCCCGACTTGAGGGTCAGCTTTCCGCGTTTGGTGAGCGTCCAGCCGCCCTTCCACTTCTCCTGGTCCTGGTACTGGCGCGGATAACCCTGTCCGGGACGGGTTTCCACATTGTTGAACCAGACGTACTCGGTGCCGCCGCGGTTGGTCCACGCCTGCTTGCAGGTGACGCTACAGGTGTGGCAGCCGATGCATTTGTCCAGGTTCATCACCATGGCGAGCTGTGCCATAACACGCATATCAGTACTCCACGTCCTGGCTGCGGCGACGAATCGTGGTGACCTCGTCGCGCTGATTTCCGGTGGGCCCGTGGTAGTTCAGCGCGAAGGACTGCTGGGCGTACCCACCGATGAGGTGTGAGGGTTTGATCATGATCCTGGTGAGCGCGTTGTGGATGCCGCCGCGTTTGCCGCGCGCCGCGCCCACCTCGGGTGTGCCCTCGATACGCGGCACGTCGACGGCGCGGTCCTGGGCGTGGTACATGAAGACGGTGCCCTCCGGCATCCGGTGCGACACGATGGCGCGGGCGACGACGATACCGTTGCGGTTGATCGCCTCGATCCAATCATTGTCGGCCACACCGATTTTCGCCGCGTCCTTATCCGACATCCAGATCGACTGACCGCCGCGCGAGAGCGTCAGCATGTGCAGGTTGTCCTGGTAGGCCGAATGGATGGACCACTTGGAATGCGGCGTGAGGTACCGCACCGTGACGCCGTTGGCGCCGACGTCGCCGACGCCGGGTTCGCTGAACAGGGCTGTCATATCCAGCGGTGGCCGGAAGATCGGCATCTGTTCGCCGAGTTCGACCATCCAGTCGTGGTCGAGGTAGAAATGCTGGCGGCCGGTGAGCGTATGCCACGGCTTGAGCCGTTCGGTGTTGATGGTGAACGGTGAGTAGCGCCGTCCGCCGGTCTCGCTGCCCGACCATTCCGGCGAGGTGATCACCGGAACCGGCCTGGCCTGGGTGTCGGCGAAGGTGATCCGCTTACCCTCGTGTTCGGCCGCCAGATCGGCGAGTTTGGTGCCGGTGCGCCGTTCCAGCGCCTCGAAACCCTCCACCGCCAGCCTGCCGTTGGTGGTACCCGACAGCGCGAGGATGGCCTCGGCCGCGTGGGTGTCCTTGGCCAGCGACGGCCGTCCCTGCGCGATCCCCGACACCACGGTGCCGTTCATCCCGGCCAGGTAGGTGACCTCGGCCTCGGGGTAGGTGGTGACCCCCTTGGTGGTCAGGCCGAGTGTTTCGACGAGCGGCCCGAGGGCCGCCATCTTCTCCGCGATATTCGGGTAGTCACGTTCGACCACCACGATCTTCGGCATGGTCTTGCCCGGAATCGGCTCGCATTCGCCCGCTTTCCAGTCCAGCACCTTGCCGCCCACCTGGGCCAGGGCATCGGGCGAATCGTGCTGCAACGGCACCGCGACGATGTCCTTGCGCTTGCCGAGATGCTTCTCCGACATCCACGCGACGCCGCGGGCGATGCGATGGAAGGCGTCGAAATCGGTTTTCGCCTCCCACGGCGGCGAGATCGCCGCGGAGAACGCGTGCACGAACGGGTGCATATCGGTCGAGGAGAGGTCGTGCTTCTCGTACCAGGTGGCCGCGGGCAGCACGATATCGGAGAACAGGGTCGTGCTCGTCATCCGGAAGTCCAGTGACAGCAGCAGATCCAACTTTCCGGTGGCCGCCTTGTCCCGCCACACCAGTTCCTGCGGGCGCACGCCGGTGGCGTCGGTGGTCTGCACATTGGAATCCGCGCCGAGCAGGTGTTTGTGGAAGTATTCGTTGCCCTTGCCGGAGGAGCCGAGCAGGTTCGCCCGCCAGACGGTCAGGCAGCGCGGGAAATTCTCCGGTGCGTCGGGATCCTCGCAGGCGAAGCGCAGGTCTTCGGATTTGAGGCCGTCGACCACGTAGTCGGCCGCCGATTTACCCGCCGCCTCGGCCTCGTCGGCGAGATCGAGCGGATTGCGGTTGAAGGTCGGGTAGGTCGGCATCCAGCCGAGCCTGCTCGCCAGCGCGATATTGTCCGCGGCGGTGCGGCCACGGAAGGTGCCCTTGCCCAGCGGGGAGGCGAAAGACTGCGAGGTGAACGGGTCGTAGCGCCACTGATCGTTGGTCAGGTACCAGAACACGGTGCCCTGCATCTGCCGCGGCGGGCGCTGCCAGTCCAGGCCGAAGGCCAGGGTGGACCACCCGGTGACCGGACGGCATTTCTCCTGTCCGACGTAATGCGCCCAGCCGCCGCCGTTCACGCCCTGGCAGCCGGTGAGCAGCGTCAGGGTGAAGAAGGCGCGGTAGATCTGGTCGGAATGGAACCAGTGGTTGGTGCCCGCGCCCATCAGGATCATCGAGCGACCGCCGGAACGTTCGGCGTTGTCGGCGAATTCACGGGCGACCCGCGCGGCCTGCACGGCGGGAACGCCGGTGATGGTCTCCTGCCAGGCAGGGGTGTACGGCTCGGAGGCGTCGTCGTAGCCGGTCGGCCAGGTGCCGGGCAATCCGTCGCGCCCGACGCCGTACTGCGCGAGCAGCAGATCGAAGACCGTGGTGACCCGCCTCCCCGCGACCGTCATGGTCGGCACGCCGCGCACCAGCACACCGGCGGTATCGGTGTCGAAACGCGGCAGGCGCACGGCCATCGAGCCGCGATCGGGCGCGTCGTAGAGGCTCAGCAGCGGGTCGACGCCTTCGAGGTCGAGATTCCACTTGCCCGCGTCCGCCTCGTTGAAGCGGTGGCCGAGGGAACCGTTGGGCACCACCGGGTTCGCGGCCGCGTCGAGCAGCACCGGCTTGTGCGCCGCGCCCTCGTCGGTGTGACCCAGATCGGCGGCGGTCAGGAATTTGCCCGCCAGCGCGCCGTCGTGGTGATAGTTGCCGTCGGCGTCCCAGCCCTGCGGATCGTCGAGGCAGACCAGATACGGCAGGTCGGTGTAGCGCTTGATGTAGTCGAGGAAGCGCGGGGTCGGCCGGTCGACGAAGAATTCCTTGAGGATGACGTGGCCCATCGACATCGCAAGTGCCGCATCGGTTCCCGGGTGCGCGGCCACCCATTCGTCGGCGAATTTGGTGTTGTCGGCGTAGTCGGGGGAGACCACGACGACCTTCTGCCCCCGGTAACGCGCCTCGGTCATGTAGTGCGCGTCCGGGGTTCGGGTCACCGGGACGTTGGAACCCCACATGATCAGGTAGCCCGCGTCGAACCAGTCCGCCGATTCGGGCACGTCGGTCTGGTCGCCGAACACCTGGGGCGAGGCGACGGGCAGGTCGGCGTACCAGTCGTAGAACGACAGCATCGAGCCGCCGAGCAGCGAGATGAAGCGGGCGCCGACGGCATGGCTGACCATCGACATCGCCGGGATGGGCGAGAAACCCGCGACCCGGTCGGGTCCGTAACGCTTGATGGTGTGCACGTGCGCGGCCGCCGCGATCTCGGCGGCCTCCCACCATTCGGCGCGTACGAATCCGCCCTTGCCGCGCGCGGATTTGTAGCGCGCCGCCTTCTCCGGATCCTCGACGACGGCCTCCCAGGCCAGTACCGGATCCTTGACCTTCTCCTTGGCTTCCCGGTACAGCTCGAGCAGCACGCCGCGCACATACGGGTAGCGGACCCGCGCCGGGGAGTAGGTGTACCAGGAGAAGGACGCGCCGCGGGGGCAGCCGCGCGGCTCGTATTCGGGTTTGTCCGAGCCGACGGAGGGATAGTCGGTCTGCTGCGACTCCCAGGTGATCACGCCGTCCTTGACGTAGATCTTCCACGAGCACGAACCGGTGCAGTTGACGCCGTGGGTGGAGCGCACCACCTTGTCGTGGGCCCAGCGATCCCGGTAGAACTCGTCGGCGCCGCGCCCACCGACCTTGTGCAGGCTGCGCTGATCGGTCGAGACCTCGCCGATCTGGAAATACTTTCCCAATCGGAGCAATGCGTCACCCGCGTTCGCGGAAGGCAGACCCGCCCCACCGGAGGGTCCGGAATTCCGAGTGCGTGAATTAACCACGACGCCCCCTTCGAGCAGTTGAGTTGGGCTGTTGCACCGACTTTAAGGAGGTCGGCACCCGTGGCCAAACGAATCTCTCACAGCGCGCTAGGACCCTCGGTGAGTTGTGAGATCGGCGCAACCTCATGGTCATTGCGCACGGCGCCCGATTTGTCGCGCATGTCGACGCGACCAGGGGGGATATGCTCTGACCGGCAGAAATGCCGTACCGGGTGGGTGTATCGGGGGCTTGGCGGTGATGCTTTGGAAACCGGGGCTTCTCGGACGCTTAATATTTGTTAACACGAACCGCGGGGTATCCGGAGGGCCTCGGGACCCGATCCGGGGCGGTCGCGCGGCCGTCGTGCGCGGCGACGTGAGGCCCCCGGTGAATCGTTTCCCTATCGATTAGCTGGTCGGTCGGTTTATTCAATCGACGGTATTTCCGGACAGCAGTAACTGTCTTCGTTTTCCGTGGATCGAATTGATCGAATTTCTGTTCGCGTCGTGATGTCCGGTATGTCGGGGGTGTGCGCGTGGGCCCGCGGACGGTGTCGTCGTTCGGGTTCCGCGCTGTCGTGGACGTGTCATCCGTCTGCGTGTCGGCGGCGCGCCGCCGCGACATTCCGGCGCGCGGTTGCTATGAGCCGGTCCGGAACTCTCCGGGGTTCAATGCCGCTGTGGCATCATCCGATTCACGACCAAGATCTTTGCTGTGATGTAGCCAACATACCGCGAGTCCCACTAATATAAAGAAATAATATCGTTTAATATCAGTCGCTATGGGCAGGTGCCCGCATAGTTGACGATGGGAGCCAGGTGCCGCCCGGTCTTTCTCGTATCGAACAGGACGGGGAGGGCTCGTCCTGATCTCCATGGTGAAGTGCTCGAATCGTTGATACGTCTACAGTTTCATAGGAGCGGATTGCTGTGCCACGCAAAACGACGGACGTCGGCGTAGGGAATCTATTGCGACCGCCCACCTTCGGGGGGTTGCTGCGACGACTCAGGGACGAACGGCGCATATCTCGGGAGAAACTGGCATTTGCCGCCGGTGTCAGCTCCAGCTATATCACGCATCTGGAGGGCGGCGATCGTGATCATCCGACCAGGGCGGTGGTCGACGCGCTGATTCGATATCTGGACCGGATCAGCCCGCTCGGTGACGCCGAGCGCAGGCATCTGTTCGACCTCGCGGGTCTGGCCGAGGACCGGTTCCCCGGCGTCGAGGAACTGCGCGGGCAGATCAGCGACGACATGCGCAACGGGCTGGTCGTGCACGAACCGAACGCGGCGTGCTACCTCGATACCAGGTGGAACATTCTGTCCTGCAACGATTCCTACGCCAGCGCGTTCTCCGGTCTGGTCGACGACGGCAACATGCTGCGCTGGTTCTTCGGCAACGAGTTGTCCACCCGGGTGATGGTGGAGTGGGAGCGCGAGGCCGCGATGACCGTTGACTGGTTGCGCGGACTCATCGGACAATCCGGCGACACCGAGTGGGCCGCGGAATTGCTGGCCGAACTGGGCGAATATCCGGAATTCCGGCGGATGTGGGCGGCCGGGGGGACCACATACGGGCGCGACAGTCCGCACATGCACCTGCGGGATCCGGACTCCGGCGATTGCTTCAGTCTCGACGTCCAGATGTTCCGTGTCGATTCCGGGAATCATCCGGGCAGAATCCAATTCTTTCTCGGAATCCGCACCCCGTGTCTGGACCCCACCGAGAGCGCGGCATCGGTGTCCGGCGTGGATCACGGTCGGTAGCCGGGATGCGGCGCGGGCGAATACCTCGCGACGTTCGGCCGCGTCGTCGCCACGACGGCGAGCGGACGAAAACGAACTGTCGTGGAAGGCGATCCGACGAGGGGCATATGGTGACCGTACCGGTCGACCGACAGGCCGCGATGGCGTTGCTGGCGATATGCCCGAACCCGGTCCCGTGGCCCGCCGGTGCGGTAGGTGCCCTGGCCGGTGCAGGTACTTCACAGGGTGCGGGAGATGTCGGAGATTGTATGGACAACGATGGTGGAAGCGTATTTGATCCGTTTATCACGGTGTGGGCAATTACTTACGGAACCGTGATTCGATGAGCAGCACGTCCATGGATTGCGAAAACATTGCGGGAGCGATTACGCATGGTCGATGAGGTCGAATTGGTACCCCACATCTCGTTGGCGGCGGCGGCCGACTGTGGGAACGGAACGTTCGCGGTATGCGGGGACGAGGGCAGAGCACTCTGGTACGGCCCCTTCCTGGACAGTGACGACGACCATCCGCACGGTGATCGTTTCGCCGGTGCGATGGCCGCGGCGGTACGGGCGGTGTGGTTGGCAGGACGGGTGCGGGCGGATTCCGGATATCCGGAGGCGACGCTGCATCTCACCGTCACCGAATCCGATCTCGACCGGGTGACCCTCGCGTGCACCGCGTCGATGTCCGGTCTCGCCCTGGCCGTCGAGGTGTCCGAGGACAACCCGGCGATGGACTGGTGCCACGTCTTCGGCAGGCTCGATTGGAATCCCGGAGCACTGATCGATCTGGTCGGCGAGACGGTCGAATCCAGGACAGCGGAGAGCGGGCAAGGGCGCCACCTCCGATCCGTAGTGATGTACGACGACCCGAAGGAGAGCATGCCTATGACGCGCAACGCTGGTACCGGTCCGGCCGGTTCGCTCGGTCCGCAGGTCGACCCCGGTGTGGAGTTGCGCGCCGCGTTGGAGGCATTACTGCTGCACGACGCGATGGGTATCGACGCCAGAATGCGCCATTCGATCGCGGCCGTCGTGCACCTGGCCGTCGACGCACCCCACGGCCCGCCCGAGGACGCCGAGGAATTCCTCGGCCGCCTCGACGCGTCCTGGCTGGTGGCGGCGTGGACCGGTCACGATACCGAGATGTCGTTGATCGCGACGCTCGCCGCCGGCGAGGTGCCGACCCTGTCCTGGTGCGAACTGATGTTCACCACGGCGCTCGCGCCCTGGTCGACCAGCCCCGTCGCGGTGCACGCGCGCCGCATCTTCGCCGCCGTCCAGCACGGCCGCATCGGTTCGGTCCGCCCCTCGGTCCGGGTCTACGGAGCCTGAAGGCCGGAACTACCGGGCCCGAAGGCCCGCACTCGCCATCGGGCGGATCTGTTCGAAGGAGTCCACCCAGCGGTGCGGCGGCCTCGGACGCTGGGGTTCGCCCGGACGGTGCACACCGACCACCGACCAGCCCGCCGCCACCGCGGCGTCGAGTTCGTCCGGATGATCGGACAGGAACAGGATTCCCGACGCGGGGGTGTCGACGGCCGCGGCGATCGTCTCGTAGGACGCCGACTCGCGTTTCGGACCGGCGGTCGTCAGATCGAAATAGTCCCCGATCAGGGAACCCAGGTCGCCGCCGCGGGCGAAGGCGAACCAATCGCGCTGATTGCGCACCGAACCCGACGAATACACGTACAGCCGCAGTCCGGCCGCGTGCCAGGCGGTGAGCGCGGGCACGACGTCGGCGAAGAATTCGCCGTGCAGCGCGCCGGAACGGAAACCCTCGGCGCAGATGAGGCCCTGCGCGGTCTTCAACGGTTCGGCCTTCACATCCGAACCGAGCCAGCCGCGCAGGATCTCTGCCACCTCGTCGACGTCGGCGTCGGGGCGACCAGCCGCATCCCTGGTTCCCGCCAGGACCGGCGCGGCCGCGCCGGTCCGGTTCTCGCGCAACCAGTCGCCGAGTCTGGCCCGGGTGTAGCCGTACAGATCCTCCCGCACCGAATCGGTCGGGCTCGTCGTTCCCTCGATATCGAGTACGACGGCGGTGATCACGTCGGTCACGGCGCGGTCAGCAGCTCGTCGAGGGTCGGGAAACCCGCGCCGATGGGATCTCCGGTGAAATCTCCGACCCAGCCGTCGGCCTCCTCGAAGAACCGGATCGCGATGAAATCGGGGCGGGTGCCCATATCGAACCAGTGCCGTGTGCCCGCGGGCACCGACAGCAGATCCCCGCCCTCGCACACCACGGCCAGCACCTCGTCCTCCAGGCGCAGGTAGAAGCAGCCACGTCCGGCGGCGAAGTAGCGCACCTCGTCCTCGGCGTGCCGGTGCTCGTCGAGGAATTTGGCCCGCGCTCCCGCCGCGGTCTGCTGCCAGGCCGGATCGGCGTCGTCCGGGTGGATGCGCGCGATATCGATATGGCGGTAGCGGCCAGACGCGTTGAGGGCGGCGACTTCGTCGGCGTAGTGGGCGAGTAGTTGGTCCGACGCCACCGACGCGGCGTCGGCCACGACCGGCCAGCGGTCGAAAGCGATACCGCGACGGGCCAATTCGGCGGTGATCACCGCGTCGTCGGTGGTCCGCACCCGGACCTCGGCGGCATTGTCGGCGGCCATGATCTGCAAGAGTGTCATCTCGGTCCGATCTCCATCAGGTCGGTGTCGGCGGCGAAGGCGTGCCGCCGTCCGGAACGGGTCACCAGCTCGCAGAGCGCCTCCAGGCACTCGGCGCGGTCGCGAGCCTGGGCAAGAGTGTCCCCCCACGCGGTGATGCCGTGGCCCGCGATACCGAAAATCGGTGGTGCGCCGGGGGATTCGGTCAGGTAGCGCTCGACGTCGGCGCCGATGCGCGCGACGTCGCCCCAGTTCGGGAAGATCGGAATCTCGATCACGCCGGGATCCGCGCCGCCCAAACCCTTGATGAGTTCGTAGTCGGCGATCCGCAGCACGGCGATCTCCTCGCGCGCCCCGGTCCGGGTGGACAGTGTCGTCGCGTGCGGCGGGTGGATGTGCACGACGGCCGCGGCGTCGGTGCTCCGGTAGACCGCGGTGTGGATGGTGGTCTCGGCCGACGGCCTGCGGCGCTGCCCGGGTTCGGGCACCGAATCGGCGACACCGACGGTGACCATATCGTCGGCGGTGAGCTCGCCCTTGGACAGTCCGCTGCCGGTGACCAGGGCCGAATCCCCTTGCCGCACCGAGATATTTCCCGCCGTGCCGGGCATCCAGCCACGCAGGTACAGCCCGCGCGCCAGTTCCGCCACGGCCGTGGCGGTGGCGTCTCCGCCCGCGACGCCGTCGTGATAGACCACGCCCGCCTCGGTGACCACGGCGCTCACCAGCGCGGCGGGGGTCACGTCGAAGGCCGGGTTGAACACCCCGGTGCCTTCCGGAGCGGTCACGACGCCGCCGAAACCGGTCACCTCGGCGGCGGCGCGCTGCTCCACCACGATCTCGGCGCCGGTGGCCATATTCGGATCGCGGGTCGATTCGGGCGCGACCACGATGAACGGGATCCCGTGGTGGCGCGCGGCGAGCGCGAGCATGTAGGTGCCGATCTTGTTGGCGACGTCGCCGTTGGCCGTGATGCGATCCGCGCCGACCAGCACGCAGTCGACCTGCCCGGTCGCCATGGCCCAGGCCGCGGCCGAATCGATGGTGAGCCGGTGCGGGATACCGGCCTCGGCCAGCTCCCACGCGGTCAGTCGCGCGCCCTGCAACAGCGGCCTGGTCTCGTCGACCAGCACTTCCTCGATCGCGTCGCGTTCGAACAGCACCCGGATCGCGCCGATCGCGGTGCCGAAGGCGCTGGTGGCGAGGCGGCCGGTATTGCAGTGCGTCAGCACCCGCAACGGCCGGTCGCCGAGTAGTCCCCGCACCAGGTCGGCGGTGTTGGTCGCGGCGGCGCGGTTGACCCGGCCGTCCTCTGCCAGCATGTCCAGCGCCGTGGCGAGCACGGCGTCCGCGCCACGGGGCACCGCGGCCGTCGCCCGGCGTACCGCCCAGGCCAGATTCACCGCGGTCGGCCGCGCTCGGGCGATCCTGTCCGCTTCCACTCGGACTCGGTCGAGGTCGACCACCCCGTCGACGGTGTGGGCCGCGGTGGCGATGACCACGCCGAACGCGCCCGCGATACCGATGGCGGGAGCCCCGCGGATGGCGAGCGTCGAGATCGCGTCGATGATCTGCTCAACGGTGCTCAGACGCAGTTGCCGCACCTGACCGGGCAGTCCGCGCTGGTCGATGGTGAGCAAGGCACCGTCATCCCAGATCAGGGAACTGTCGTCCATCAGGTGAATCCTTTACCGCGGAGAAGAACTGCATAGTGCCTGGTGAACGGTATCCGAAAGGCGCCTTCGCCCGAAAATCGGGCGGTACGCCCGCGCGCTCGCGTCCTCATTCGGCCGCGTATTCCGCTTCGCGCTCCACGGCATCGATGGTCGCGCGCGGGACGCGGATCGGGCCGGGGACGTAGCTGACGGCACGCAGATCGCCGGTGTAGCGGAACGGTCCGCGTCGTGCGCGCAGATCCCACGACACCGGGCCGCGGGCGTCGACGCCGACGGAGATGCCCGTCCACGGCGACATCCCGACCAGTTGGACCTGGTCGGTGAGTACGGCGTCGGGAAGACCGTCGACCACGATCCGGAAATCCTGGCGCAATCGCGGCCGGATCACCGTCTCGACGGTGATCAGATTCGCGCCCGGGGGCAGCGGCTCGGTCGTCACCGACCGGTAGACCCCGTAACTGTTCACCCCGACCACGACCCGCCCGTCCTCGATGTAGACCAGATATCCGCCGAGCGGATCACCGTGGGCGACGAGCACGCCTTCGTCTCCGGCGCGATATCCGCCGAGTTCGGCGGTCACGGTGAAGTCGCGGTAGGCGATCAGGCGCTGGGAGCGATAGCGCTCCAGGGTCGGCGTGCCGGGGAGCAGGCGCACCGGTGCGCCGAGGCGGGCTTCCTCGGGGCGTCGGCGCGCGAGATCCTGCCGGGTGAGGAGGGGGAACACGGTATTGGCCCACGCCGATTCGTCCCAGGCCGCCGCGAGTTCGGCGACCTTGTCCGGGAATCGGTCCGACAGGTCGTGGAGTTCGGTCGGATCTGCGCGCACGTCGAACAGTTGCCAGGCCGGTGCGTCCAGTTCGGCGCCGGGGCCGTGTAGCGAGAGCAGTTTCCAGCCGTCGCGGTAGAAGCCCCGGTGGCCGGTCATCTCCGAATACTGTTCGGTGTGCGTGGTGGTGGCCCGCGGGTCGCGCAGCAGCTCGGCCGCCGAGGTGCCGTCGAATGTCTTGGCGGGTAAGCCGTGACGCACGCCCGGATGCGAGAGTCCGACCAGATCCAGCAGCGTGGGCGCGAGATCGGTCACGTAGGCGTACTCGTGCCGGATGCCGTTGTCGCCCTCGGCGCGCGGCAGACCCTTCGGCCAGGACACGATCAGCGGAACCCGTACTCCGCCCGCGAAGGTTTGGCCCTTGTAGAAGCGGAACGGCGTATTCGAGGCCTGACCCCAACCGCGCGGGTAGTGCACGCCCAGTCGCGCGGTGCCGATGAGCTCTTCGTCGTGCGCGACATCGGCGATCCAGTCGGGATCGTCGATATGGGCGAATTCGGCGAAGTAGCTGCGGGTGCCCTCCGGTCCGCCCTCGGCGGTGCCGCCGTTGTCGGAGGTGAACACCACGATGGTGTTGTCGAGTTCCCCGAACTGTTCGACCACGTCCAGAACGCGGCCCAGGCTCTGGTCGACGCTGTCGACCATGCCCGCGTACACCTCCATGTACCGCGCGAATCGTCGCTGTTGCTCCTCGCTCAGCGAATCCCATTCGGCCGCTTCGTAACCCGGCTCGGTATTGCGGGCCTTCTGCCGGGTGCCCTCCGGGAAGAGTCCCTGCGCGAGCTGGGCGGCGAAACGGCTTTGCCGCAGCGCGTCCCAGCCTTCGGCGTAGCGACCGCGGTACTTCGCCAGATCCTCGGGTTTGGCCTGCAACGGGCCGTGCATGGCGACGTGCGCGAAGTACAGGAAGAAGGGTTTGGCCCCGTCGTGGGCGCGCAGATCCTTCAGGTAGCCGATGGCCTTGTCGGTCAGGTCGTCGGTGAGGTAGTAGTCCGGCGGATACTCCTCGATGTCGACCACCGAGGAATCCGAGACCAGCTGGTTCGGGTAGTAGAAGGAGTTCAGCCCCTCCAACGAACCGTAGTAGCGGTCGAATCCGCGCTGGGTCGGCCACGAATCACGGTGTGCCGCGGGATTCATCGTGGCATCGCGGACCAGATGCCACTTGCCGACGGCGTAGGTGGCGTAGCCGCCCGCGCGCAGGATCTCCGGCAGGGTGAGCACATCGTCGGCCAGTTCCAGTCGCAGTCCCGGATATCCGGGGTCGGCATTGGCGACGAAGCCGAAACCCGCACGGTGGGAATTGATTCCGGTCAACAGCGCGGCCCGCGACGGCGAGCACAGCGGCGTGGTGTGGTAGTTGGTGAGCCGAACACCGGCGGCGGCCAGCCGGTCCAGGGTCGGGGTGTCGATCTCCGAGCCGAACGGGCCGATATCGCTGTATCCCATATCGTCGACCAGGACCACGATGATGTTCGGCGCGTCGGCGGGCGCGGTCGGCGGGTAGGTCCACTCGGGAGTGGATTCCGCGGTGGTGCGTCCGACGGCACCGCCGAACGACGCGTACCCGCGCGCGTGGGAGGGGACAGCCATCCGGACAGTCAAAGAGGCGCGCGGCCGAGTCGCCACTGTTCGGCGCAGGATGCGTGGAACGGGTGCCCGGATCGGAGGTCGCCGATAGGGTGACGGCGCTCGCGGTATGTGCCGGGAAGCGTTCGAGTTCGCACCGGCTTCCGTGGTCGGCGGAGAATTGTTAAGAGCGACGAAATTACGGCACGCCGGTATGGAACATTACAATTCGGCGTGCGTGCCGGGTCCATTCTTCGGGTTATTCGGAAGGTCGCGGAAACACACTGCGACCGCCGGTACCGGTACCGGCGGTCGCAGTGTGTTCGTCAATCAGTTCTGGCCGTGGCGGCGCTCCGCGTCACGCTGCGACGGCGGGCGCTGACGGCCCTCCATCTGCGGATCCTCGGGCGATCCCGCTCGGCCCATGCCCTGCTCCTGGCGCTGCTGTTGCTGCTGCCTCGGCATCTGCTTGGGCGTTTTCTTAGGCGTCTTCTTCGACTTTTCAGCCATCTCCACTCGGTCCTTTCCGAAGTGATGTGTCCGAAGTGATGTTTTATTCGCCTAACACTGATCACCATAGCGAGTGGATATGGCTATCGGAAGAGGAATCGAGAATATTATTCGGGCTCCGGTATTCAGGCCGGTAGTGGCAGGAATTCGGTGACGACTCCGTCCGCGGCGCCCGCCGGGACGAGGACCAGACCGTCGCTGTCGACGAGATCGCCGAGGTGCGCGGTGCTGGTCTGCGGCTCGCCCAGCCAGCCACCGGACGCGGCGAAGCGTGCCGGAACGACGCGGGGGACCGTGGAGGTGATGGCCGCGGCGTTGTGCAGCGGCCCGGTGAGCGTGCGGCTCGGCTCGGCGTCGGTGCGTCCATCGACGATGGCGGCGGCCAGCGTCATCAGGGTCGCGACGGCGGCGAACGGGTTACCCGGCAGGCCGAGCACGGTCGTGCCGGATCGCAGTTCCGCGACGAGGGTGGAACCGCCGGGACGCAGTCGCAATCGGTGCACGAGCACGCGGGCGTGCGCGCGGGCGATCGCGCCGCGCAGCTGGTCGGCCGCGCCGCCCCCGGTCGCGCCGACGATCACCAGCAGGTCGATATCGTCTGTTGCGGTGAGTACTTCGTCGAAACCGGAGGCGGTGTCACGCAGATGCACCCGATCCGAGGTGCGAATACCGTAGTGGGCGAGGATATCCGGGAGTACGGGACCGATCGAATCGCGTGTCTGCCCGATGCGCAGCGGTCCGTCGCTGCGAATCTCGTCGCCCGTCATCACGATTCGCGCGCGCACCGGTCCGCGCACGAACGCCTCGGTCACCTCGACGCTGGCCGCCGCGGAGACCAGCGCGGGCGTGACGCGCGTGCGGGCGGCCGCGACGAGGTCGCCGGGACCGCGATCCTCGCCGCGGCGGCGGATGTCCTCGCGCGCCGCGGTGTCCGGTAGTCGATGCAGGATGTGCCCCGGTCCGAGCTCGGCGAATTCGTCGCGCAGCACGCCGGTGGTGCCGTCCGGCACGTGCGCGCCGGTGGCGATGCGCACCGCCTCGCCCGACAGCAGTCCCACCGGACGCTGACCGCCCGCGAAACCGATGTCACGGCGCAGCTGCCACGGCCCGTCGCCGCAGACCGCGTAACCGTCCATGGCCGACACGTCGAAGCGGGGCAGCGGCCCCTCGGCCGTCAACGGCACGGCCAGCGCCGCGCCGCCGACCGCGCGCAACTGGGTGCGATAGGCGGTGAGCCGGGACAGATCGGCGCGCAGGACCTGCCTGGCCTCGTCGACGGTGAGCGGGGTCGGCGGTACGACGTCGGAGACCCGGGCCTCGGCACCGGCCGAGGTTTCCGTCGCCGCGGTGACGGCGGCGGCTTCGGTACGCGCGCGTTGCAACTCGTCGTCGGTGTCGACATCGGCGACACCTGGCACCGGCACGATGACCGTCTCGGTGGGGATCAGGGCCTTCATCGGCTGGTTGATCAGCGAATCCAGTTTGCCGAGTTCGGCGACCAGCGCGGCCCGCCGCCACAGTCCGATCAGGTACTGCGGCCTGCCGTCGTCGTCGGCGGCGAAGACCGCGTCCGCGCCCGTTTCGGCCTCCTGTCGAAGCAGTGTCGCGATCGCGGCGGCGGTCAGGAACGGCATGTCGGCGGCGAGTACCACCACCAGCGGAGCGGGATCGACGTCGAGCGCGCGCAGTCCCGCGTCCACCGCCGCGACCGGACCGGACCCCGGCGGCACCTCGCGCACCTGGAGGAATCGCGCGGCCAGGTCCGGCCGATGCGGACCGACCACCACCGTGCGCCCGCAGCCCGCGACGGCCGAGAGCGCGGCGTCGAGCAGCGTGCGTCCGCCGATGACGAGGCCGGGTTTGTCGATTCCGCCCATACGGCTGGCGCGTCCGCCGGCGAGCACGATGGCGTCGGCGGCTCTCATCGGAGCCGCCCGGAGGATAGGTACCGCATGGGCGACATGCTAATTCGTCGGCGGTCCCGCACGACGCGGCGCGACCTCGTCGTCGGCGGGGCGCACCGTGCTCACGCGATCAGGCGACCGTGTAGTCGGGCGCGGGACGCAGGAGACAGAACTCGTTGGCTTCCGGATCGGCGAGCGGCAGTCCGGGTGCGTCGCCGAGACTGCCCGCGGCGAGCGGCGTCGCGCCCGCCGCCCGGAGTCGGGCCACTTCCTCGGCCGGATCGTCGGCGGGGAAAGACGTGAGGTCGAGGTGCAGGCGATTGCGACCGTATTTCTGTTCGGGGGTGTGCACGAACTCGAGCCAGCAGCCCAGACCGGTCGCCGAGCGCAATCCGGCGATCTCGGCGCCGCCGTAGGTCACCGGCCAGCCCGAGGCGGTCGACCAGAATTCGGCCAGCCGCACCGGATCCCTGGTATCGACCACGATGGCCGCGACCGCTCCGGTGTCGACGTATTGCTCGCGAGGTTCCAGTACGCAGAATTCGTTGCCTTCGGGATCGGCGAGTACGACCCACGGCACCGCGCCCTGACCGATATCGATATGCCGTGCGCCGAGGGACAGTGCGCGATCCACCTGGACCCGCTGGTGGTCCAGTGAGCGGCTCGCCAGATCGAGATGGATACGGTTCTTACCCTGTTTGGTGTGCGCCGCGGGAAGGAACGTCAGCGCGATCTCCAGGCCGTCCGGATCGTGTGCCGCCACATCGACCTCGTCGGATCGATCGAGGGGCACCGCCCAGCCCAGTAGTTCGGCCCAGAAACCCGCGACGGACCGCGGCCGGTCAGCATCGAATACGACACGCGCCAGGCGGGTGGACATCCCTCCACGGTAGCCCGCGTCATGTCCACCGATCCCGAAGTTCGGGAAACTTGAAACGGGCTGTCGCCAGATCCACCCGTCCGTCCCGGATCGGCACACCCTCCTCGGCGAGCAGCCGCAACTGCCGGTGGGCCAGATGGGCGGCGGGCCTGCCGCTCGCGCCGATCACCCGGTGCCACGGCAGGTCGGCGGAATCGGTGCGCATGATCCAGCCGACGGTGCGTGGAGTGGACAGCCCCGCCGCCATCGCGATATCGCCGTAGGTGGCCACCGAACCACGCGGGATGTGTCCGACCAGGGCGCGTACCTGTTCGATCTCGGCGTCGGAGGTCGGCATCGCTCAGCCGAGCGCCGCGCGCACGAGTGCGGCCGTCTCGGCGGGCAGGGACTGCGCGACCATGTGATCGCAGTCGAATTCGTGGACGACGAGCCGATCGCCGAGATGCGCGGTGAGCGCGGCGCGGAATTCCGGCGTCACGAAGGGCGGTGTCACCTTCATCGCCTGCACCAGGACGGTCGGCAGGTCGGCGGGCGGCAGCACGTGAGCGCGCGCCAGCTGTCCCCAGTAGGAGGTGACGGCGGGCAGGCTCATCCGCCAGCCGACGCGGCCCCCGGCGGTGGGGACCAGGTGTTCGTCGAGTTCGGCGTCGAGCAGGCCGGGCGCGACATCGGCCCACGCGCTGGCCAGTTTGTCGCCCCTGGCGTCCTCGACGTTCGCGTAGTCGGGATGTGCCAGCGTGCTGCGCGCGATGTCCTCGAGACGGACCGGGTCCAGGGCGATCGCGGGATCGAGCAGCACCAGCCCGCGCACCAGGCCGGGATGACGCCGTGCCAGGTGCAGTGCCGTCGCGCCGCCGAACGAATGCCCGACGACAAGGACCGGTTCGTCGGTCTCGGTCGCGAGCAGATCGGCCAGATCCGCCACGATCTGTTCGAAATCCCACGGCGGCAGCGAGGTCGAGCGGCCGTGACCGCGCAGGTCGGGGGCGAGGACCCGGATCTCGGGCAGATACTCCTGTGCGAGCGCCGCCCAGCGCTGCCCGTGGCCGGTCAGCCCGTGCAGAGCGAGAACGAGTGGCCCGGAAGCGGGACCGAAGCGGTGCACATGCGGTTTCGACACGAGACCATTCTGTCGTGTGCGCGTCGGGCGGCAACTCACGGAGGCGACTCACAGAGGCGGGGGAGCGGCGGGTCTGTCGTAGCCGTCTGTTGCAATAGCGCGCGTGGTGCGATCGGATAGCGCGGTGCGACTTGTTCGCCGGAACGCAGCGGCACCCAGGGCCAGGCTCTGGGGCGCCGAGGTGCGCGCGCTGTTCGAAGCCAACGCGGCCGTCGGCCCGATCCGGCCCGGCTGGCGGCCGTGGCAGGTGCTCGGCGGTCCCGGCACCGGGAAGACCGCGCTGCTGGTCGACCTGGCGGCCGACCGGATCGCCGCCGGGGCGGATCCGGAATCGGTGCTGGTCCTGACCCATTCGAAACAGGCGGCGAGCGCGGTGCGCGACGCGGTCACCCGGCGTTTGGCCGGACCGGGCGGCGCCGAGGGCGGCGTGCCCGGCGCCACCAGGGAACCGCTGGTGCGCACCCTGCACTCCTACGCCTTCTCGGTCCTGCGTAGGCATGCCGTCGCGCACGGCAACCCGCCGCCGCGTTTGCTGACCGGCGCCGAGCAGGACGCGGTCCTGCGGGAGATGCTGCGCGGCGACCTGACCGATATGGCCGCCGGGGCGACCGGTCTGTGGCCGGAACGACTCCGTCCCGCGCTCGGGCTCGCCGGATTCGCCGAACAGTTGCGCGACCTCATGCTTCGAGCCACCGAACGCGGACTGGGGCCGGAGGATGTGGTCCGCCTCGGTCGCGAGCACGACAAGCCGGAATGGGTCGCCGCGGGCAGATTCGCCATGCGCTACGAGCAGTCCATGCTGTTGCGCTGGTCGGTCGGGGTCGAGGCGCCGGAGGCCACCGCGCCCGCGCTCGACGCCGCGGAGCTGGTCGGCGCGGCCCTCGACGCGCTGGCCGGTGACGGCGAACTGCTCGCCGCCGAACGCGCCCGGATCAGATATCTGCTGGTGGACGACGCACAGCATCTCGATCCGCAGGCCGCGCTGCTGGTGCGCGTGATCGGCGCCGCGGCCCACACCTCGGTCGTGGCCGGAGATCCGGATCAGGGCATCTTCACCTTCCGCGGCGCGGATTCGACCTTCCTGACCGATCTCGACACCCCCTCCGGTCAGCGCATCGTGCTGCGCGAGAGTCATCGGGCGAGTGCGCCCGTGCGACTGGCGGTCGCCAGGGTGGCGGCGAAATTGCCGGGCAGCGGTCCGCAGCGGTTCTCGCCGCCCGCGGGGGACACCGGCACCCTCGACGGCGGTGCTGCCGTGCGCGTGCGCGTCCTCGCCACCCCCGCCAAGGAGGCGGCGCTGATCGCCGACCACCTGCGGCGGGCCCATCTCACCGCCGGGGTGCCGTGGTCGGACATGGCGGTGATCGTTCGTTCCGTTCCGCTCTCGCTCGCACCGTTGCGGCGGGCGCTGCTCGCCGCCGGTGTCCCCGTGCAACAGCCCGCGCTCGACGTGCCGTTGGCCCGGCGGCGCGGCGCGGCGTGGATGCTGCTGGCATTGCGCGCGGTGCTGGCCACCGAACGCGGGCCCCGCGCCTCGGCCGAACTGTTCTCCGCCGAGGACGCGCTGGATCTCCTCGGCGGCCCGCTCGGCGGCGCCGACCAGATCAGCCTGCGGCGGTTGCGACGCGGTATCCGGCGCAGTGTGCTCGACGCCGAACGCCGGGAAGCGAAAGCGGCACGCGGCGTGGATGTTCCGGTCGACGACCCGGTGGAGCCCCCGCCGGAGGACGACGAACGCTACATCAGCGAATCCGATTGGGATCAGGCCGATTACGCCGCCGACCCGGACGCGGCGACCGATTTCGACGGTGCGGTCCCGGAGGTCGACGGGGAACCGGCGAGCGACGACCCGCGATGGCAGGCCGCCGAAATCGATCGGTACGACAACGAGATCGACTGGGGTCTGGAAGCCGCGGCGTCCTCCGATTCGGCGGAACGGCGCTCCCGTGCCGTGCCGGATCGTCCCGAATGGATCGACCATCTGTCCGAACGGGATGTTCCGGATTCCGAACGGGACGATGCGTCGTTCGTCGTGGACGGAGACGATCTCGTCACCGTGTCCGCGAACATGGGCGAGGCCGAGTCCGAACGGGATGACGAGAGTTCCGATCGGAACTCTCTGATCAACCGCCCCTCCGCGGAAGTCCTGCGCGAACTCCTCGTCGGCGCGGACCTGCGGGACCTGCTGTCGGGCCTGACCGATGTCGAAGCGGCACCGCTGAAACGCGTCATCGACGCCCTGGACAAGGCCCGCAAGGCCAGAAGCGACGGCGCGGGTCTGGAAGACGTGCTGTGGGCGCTGTGGATCGCCTCCCGGCTGGAACGTCGCTGGGTCACCCAGTCCGAACGCGGCGGTGCGACGGGGATGCAGGCCGACCGGGATCTCGACGCCGCCGTCGGACTTTTCGACGCCGCGGCGGCCTATGTGGACAGGTTGCCGCGCGCGAGTATCGAAGGTTTCGTCGAATACCTTGTCCAGCAGGAGATTCCGCAGGGCACCGCACCGCTGACCGCGCCGGGTGAGGCGGTCGCGCTGCTGAGCGCGCACGCCGCGGCGGGCCGGGAATGGGATGTCGTCGCGGTGGCGGCCGTGCAGGAAGGTATCTGGCCCAACCCGCGTGCGCGCGGCACCCTGTTGCACACCGAGGATCTGGTGGATCTCACCGCCGGAATCGATCCGTCCGGTGATCGGGTGAGCCGAGCCGCGCCGATCCTGGCCGAGGAACGCCGACTGCTGCTCGTCGCCTGTAGCCGGGCCCGCCGGTCGCTGTTGGTGACCGCGGTCGAATCGGTCACGGGGGACCGGGATCTGGTGCCGTCCCGCTTCCTCGGCGAGCTGCTCGGTCACGACGACGACAGCGAACCCGGCGCGGTGCCGATCGCCGATCCCGGCCGCGCGCTGGTGATGCACGCGCTCGTCGCCGAATTGCGCGGGGTGGTCTGCGACGACGAGGCCGACCCCGAACGCAGGCAGCGCGCGGCCCACCAGCTGGCCCGGCTGGCCCAGGCGGGTGTGCCCGGCACCCACCCCGAGGATTGGTACGGCACCGGCGAACTCAGCTCGCCGCGTCCGCTGTGGGGTGCGGACGAGACCTCCATCTCCCTGTCACCGTCGACGGTGGAGATGCTGCGCACCTGCCCGCTGCGATGGGCGCTGGAACGGCACGGCGGCACCGACGGCGACAACCCGCACGCGGTCAAGGGCAATCTGGTGCACACGCTGGTGCAGGCGCTCGCGGGCCGCGTCCCCGAGCCCCAGGTGCGCGCCGCGCTCGATCGGGCGTGGCAGGCCGTCGATCCCGGCACCGCGTGGCATTCGCGGCAGGAACTGCGCCGCACCGAGGCGATGCTGGAAACGTTCATGGCGTGGGTGCGCAACACCAGGGGCGAACTCACCCAGGCCGGTGTCGAGGTGAGTGTCGACTGCGAGTTGCCCGGCCGCACCGAGGACGAGGCCGCGGTCCGTATCAAGGGGCGGGTCGACCGGCTCGAACGCGATGCCTTCGGCCGATTCGTCATCGTCGACGTGAAAACCGGGAAGTCGCCCATCACCAAACAGGCCGCCGCCGACCACGCCCAGCTCGCGACCTACCAGGTCGCCGCCGCCTTGGGCGCGCTCGACCTGCACACGGACTCCACCGACGCGGAATCCGACGCGCCCGGCGAACAGTCCGACCCCGAGAGCGCCGAGCCGGGCGAACCGGGTGGTGCGCGCCTGGTCTACGTCGCCAAACCCAATGCCAAGGAGGGCGCGACCCAGCGCATGCAGGAACCCCTCGACGCCGAGGCGCTCGACTCGTGGCGCACCACCATCCACGACGCCGCGACCTCGACCCGTGGCCCCAGCTACCTGGCCATGCGCAACGACGGCTGCCGCCACTGCGCCGTTTCCGGCAGCTGCCCCGTCCAGGACACGGGCAGGCAGGTCACCGACGAATGACCCCGCCCCACCCCGGCGAACCCGATCATCACGCGTACACGGCGGCATCCCGAGTCACGGGGTGCCGCGTCGTGGTGTGTGCCGGGGTAGCCGAGGGAAGGCGATGAGCGGGGTCACCCCACACCAACTGGCAGCGGCGTTGGGGTTACCGCCGCCGACCGACGAACAGGCGGCGGTGATCGCCGCGCCCGCGGGGCCGACGCTGGTCGTCGCGGGCGCGGGCGCGGGAAAGACCGAGACGATGGCCGCGCGGGTGGTGTGGCTGGTCGCCAACCGGCAGGTGCTGCCCGAGCAGGTGCTGGGTTTGACCTTCACCCGGAAAGCCGCGCAGCAGTTGACCTCCCGTATTCGCACCCGCCTCGCGCGGCTCGCGGGCGCGCCACTGCTGCGTGAACTCGACCCGACGGGGGAGTTGCGCACGCAACTGTCGGGCGCGGAACCCGAGATCAGTACCTACCACTCCTACGCGGGTCGGCTGCTGACCCAGCACGGTCTGCTGCTCCCGGTGGAACCGTCGGCGACCCTGCTCACCCAGACCCAGCTCTGGCAGCTCGCGCACCAGGTGGTGCGGACCTGGGACGGCGACCTCGACACCGAGCGGACCCCGGTGTCGGTGACCGAGGCGGTGCTGTCGCTGTCGGGTCAGCTGGCCGAACACCTGGTGGAGCCGGAACAGTTGGCCGAGGCGCACACCGAACTCGAGAAACTGGTGCACACCCTGCCCGCTGGTCCCCGCCAGCGCGGCGGTCCGAGCCAGTACCTGCGCGGTTTGGTGCAGGTCCAGCGTGAACGCGTCGCCATGCTCCCGCTGGTCGACCAGCTGGCCTCCGCGCTGCGTCGTCGCGGCGCCCTCGATTTCGGCGCGCAGATGTCGCTGGCCGCCCGCCTGGCCGCCGACCACCCCGAGGTCGGCGCGGCTGAACGCGACCGCTTCCGTCTGGTCCTGCTCGACGAATACCAGGACACCGGCCACGCCCAGCGCATCCTGCTCGCCGCCCTCTTCGGCGGCACATCGACTTTCCCCACCGCCCACCCGCACTCCACGCGCACCACCGACAAGCGCGGGGCGAACAGCGAATCGTCGGCGGTCACCACCGATGAGCCGTCGACTGCCTCTCGGCGTGACACGTCCGAAAACGGTGATCGGCCCCGGCTGGCGGTCACCGCGGTCGGTGATCCGATGCAATCGATCTACGGGTGGCGCGGGGCGTCGGCGGCGAATCTGCCACGGTTCGCGACCGATTTCCCCACCGCGCCCGGCGTTCCCGCGCCGACACTGCCCCTGCTGACCAGCTGGCGCAATCCCCCCGAGGCGCTGGCGCTGGCGAATCTGGTCGCCGAACCGCTGCGGATCGGAGCCAGGGACAAGGGCGGGGTGACCGTCGACGCGTTACGTGCCAAACCGAACGCGGAACCGGGTGTCGTTGCCCTCGCGTCGACCGAAACCGTCGCGCAGGAGCGTGACTGGATCGCCGAGCGGATCGCCGCCGAATGGTCGGCGCGGCGTGGCGCGGGTGAACCGCCGCCGACCTCCGCGGTGCTGGTGCGCCGCAACGCCGACGCGTCACCGTTGGCGGAGGCGCTGCGCGAGCAGGGGTTACCGGTGGAGATCGTCGGACTCGGCGGATTGCTCGCGACGCCCGAGGTCGCCGATATCGTCGCGACGCTGCGCCTGGTCGCCGAACCCTCGGCGGGTAGCGCCGCCGTCCGTATTCTGACCGGCGCGCGGTGGCGTATCGGCGTCACCGATATCGCCGCGCTGGCCCGCCGGGCCCGTGACCTGTCGATCAGCAGACTGTCGGGCGGGGAAGCCACGGACATCACCGACAGCGCCACCCTCGCGCAGGCGCTGCGCGAGGTCGCGCCCGAACCGGCCGAGCAGGCCGGACTCGCCGACGCCATCGCCGATCCCGGTCTGCCCGAACAGTATTCGGAGACCGGATTCGCGCGCATCGAGGCGCTGGGGCGCGAGCTCTCGGCGTTGCGCGAGCGCAGCGCCCAACCGCTGGCCGAATTGGTCGCGGATGTGGAACGCACCATCGGTGTCGGTGTGGAAACCCAGGCGCGCCGTGCGATGGCGGGAACCGGGGCCGGGCGCGAGCATCTCGACGCGTTCGCGGAAGTGGTCGCCGGGTACGCGGCCGATTCCGGGGCCTCGCTCGGCGGTCTGCTGGCCTTTCTCTCCGCCGCCGAATCGGTGGAGAACGGCTTGGAACCGGGCGAGATCGAGGTGGCGCGCGACCGCGTACAGGTGCTCACGGTGCACGCCGCCAAAGGGCTCGAATGGGAGGTCGTCGCCGTACCGCACGTGGTCCGCGGACTGTTCCCCTCCGGCACGGCCTCCGGTACCTGGCTGGGCGCGCTCGCCGAACTCCCGACCACCCTGCGCGGCGACCGGATCCAGGACGACGCCGCCGAGGGCGTTCCCGTACTCGACCTGACCGATCTCTACGATCGCTCGGATCTCGAACGCGCCGTCAAAGCGCACAAGGACGCCCTCGAACGCAGACGGATCGACGAAGAACGCCGACTCTTCTACGTCGCGCTCACCAGAACCGAACGCGTACTGCTGGTTTCGGCGCACCACTGGGCCGAAACCGGATCGACCCCCAAGGGCCCCTCCGATTTCCTGCTCGACCTGAAGAACGCGGGCGAAGCCCCCGACGGCCCCGTCCACGGCGCACTCGACATCGCCCGCTGGGACGACCCCCCCGACGCCGACGCCGTCAACCCCTTCACCGACAACCCGGCCACCGCCGAATGGCCGCGCGACCCACTCGGCCCACGCCGCCTCCCCATCGAACGCGGTGCCGCCCTGGTGCGCGCCGCCTTGGACGAACTCCGAACGAATCCCCCCGCTCCGGCGAAGACTTCGGGACGTGTCGGTACTCCGGCCCACGACCCGCGGCCCGCGGACGGTCCTGCCGCCGAATCTGAGCTCCCGCGACAGGTCCTCCCGGTGCTGGGAGGCGACACCTCCGCTGCGAGCGGAATCCCCGCCGCCGCGGTCCCACCCTCGATCGATGGGCAGTCGGCGGACCCGTACACCGTCGGCCGTGGGGTCGGCGACGACACGGAATTACTCGAAGCCGAACTCACCCCGCCCGTCGAACACCCGAACGACGTTCTCGGCGCTGCGGTCGACGATCGGTCGCCGAGTGATTACTCGCGCGGGGATCACCTGCCGGTTCATCAGCCGCCGACTGATTACCCGTCGGGCGATTACCCGCTGGTTGATCAGCCGTCGGGCGATTACCCCACCGGCGATTACGGGACCGACCACTACCCGGTCGCCGACTACCCACCCGACGAATTCGAACCCGCGGACGACCCCTACCTCCACCACGACTTCCCGCTGGTCGATTTCGCCCCACCCGAGGACTACCTCACCGACGAGTACGCCCCGTTCCCCGACGATTTCGCACCCCCGCCCGACGACTACCTCCCGCCGGACGAATTCTCCGTCGACCCGAACGATCCCGACGGCTGGACCGCCGACGTCGACGCCCTGCTCGCGGAATTCGAAGCCGAGCGCGTCGCCACGCGGGAAGTGGAACTGCCGGGACAGATTCCGGCGACCGCGCTGGTGGAGATGCGGGCCGATCCGGCGAAACTGGCGCGGCGGCTGCGTCGTCCGCTGCCGTTCCCGCCGAATCCGCTGGCCAGACGCGGTACGGCCTTCCACGCCTGGGTGCAGCGCTGGTTCAGCGGCACCCGGCTGATCGGCCTGGACGAGTTGCCGGGCGCGGGCGGGCCGGAAACCGTCGACGGCGGCGTCGACGCCGAGCTGACCCGCATGCAGAACGCGTTCCTCGAGTCGCCGTGGGCGCACCGCAGCCCGCTGGAGGTGGAGATCCCGTTCGAGACGTCGATCGCGGGCACGGTCATCAGGGGCAGGATGGACGCGGTGTTCGCCGAACCGGGCGGCGGCTGGGTCGTCGTCGACTGGAAGACCGGGGCCGAACCCGGTCCCGCCGACGAACCCGCGGTGGCCATGCAATTGGCGATCTATCGTCTGGCCTGGGCGCGCCTGATGGCGGCGAGGACCGGCCTGCCGGAAGCGGATGTACTCGAAAAGATCGGCGCGGCTTTCCATTACGTGCGATCGGGCCGCACCGTCGCCCCGGTGGAACTACCGGGGCCGGAGGAACTCGCCGAACTCATCCGCACGTCGGCGCCGCCGCGCGAGCCGACCGAGCGATGAACCGGTGCTCAGCGACGTGAGGATCGGGCGACCTTCAACGCCTGGGTGATCAGCGGGATCTGCAACGGCAGTCGCGCCACCGACCCGATCTTCATCGCCTGCGACGCCTTCTTGTTGTTGACCGTGTCGACGGTGAACTGCACGTTCGCGGGGAGTACCGCGATGAAGAGCAGCGCGGCGAGGCGACCGCCGAAACCACGGGTGCGCGGCACGGCGAGCGCCGCCGCGACGCCGATTTCGGCCACACCGGAGGCGTAGGTGTAATCGCGTGGCTTGCCGGGCAGCGATCGGGGCACGATCGAGTCGAAGAATTTCGGGGTGACGAAATGCATGACCCCGGCGCCGAACAGGAGCAGGGACAGTGCGAGAGCGGGACGCCGCCCCGCGTCCGATGTGTTTTCTGCCATACGGACACCCTGGCATCCATCGGTGTTCGCGTCGAGGCCGGGCGGTATCGCCGTAACGGAGTAGGCTCCCGTGCTGTGCCGGAGGTACAGGTAATGCCGGAGTTGGCCGGTTCGACGAGCGGCAGGGGTGGTGGCACCGGTGTTGGGTGACTTCGGCGACAGGTCGCGCGCACTCGGATTGACCAGTCGTCCGGATTTCGCGCTGGTCGGCCTGCTTCGCATTCCCGAGACCCAGACCAGCCCGTGGGCTTCGCTGGTCCGGCGCGTCCTGTTCGCGATCGGACTGCTGTTCACCGCCGCGATGGTGGTCTACCTCGGTCGCGACGGCTACCACGACAACGCGGGCGAGGACATCTCGTTCCTCGACGCGTTCTACTACTCCACGGTCTCGCTCTCGACCACCGGTTACGGCGATATCGCCCCGGTGTCACCCGAGGCCAGGCTCGCGAACATCATCATCATCACGCCGCTGCGGCTGCTGTTCCTCATCGTGCTCGTCGGTACCACCATCGGTGTGCTCACCGAGCGTTCCCGCCAGACATTCAAGATTCAGCGTTGGAGGCGCAGCGTGCGTAATCACACCGTGGTCGTCGGATACGGAACGAAAGGACGGACCGCGATCCACGCGATGATCGCCGACGGTGTGCAACCCGCGGATGTCGTGGTCGTCGACACCGACACGGTCGCGCTGGAGGCCGCGGGCAACGCGGGCCTGGTGACCGTGCACGGTTCGGCCACCCAGTCCGACGTGCTGCGATTGGCGAGCGTGCAGAACGCGGCGTCGGTGATCGTCGCCACCAACCGCGACGACACCGCGGTGCTCGTCACGCTGACCGCGCGGGAACTCAACAAGGCGGCCAAGATCGTCGTCGCCATCCGCGAGGCCGAGAACACCCATCTGCTGCGCCAGTCCGGCGCCGATTCGGTGGTGGTCTCCTCGGAGACGGCGGGCCGGTTGCTCGGCATCGCCACCACCACCCCCACCGTGGTCGAGATCATGGAGGATCTGCTCACACCCGAACAGGGATTCGCGGTCGCCGAACGCGATGTGGAGCCGTCCGAGATCGGCGGCTCCCCGCGCCATCTCAGCGATATCGTGCTCGGCGTGGTGCGCAACGGTGAGTTGATCCGCGTCGGCGAACCCGCGGTCGACGCCATCGAGGGCGGCGACAAGCTGCTCTATATTCGTCGCGTGCTCAAATGAGACTAGTGTCGAAGCGTGTCTTTCGACTTGAATGCCGTGCCGCTGCTGTCGCGTTCCGCCGTCGACCGGGCCGATACGCTCCGGGCCGATGACCAGGCTCTCAAGGAAGGCTGGAGCGAGGCACGGCTGCTCCGGCTGAACCGCAAGGGCCAGTTCCGCTTCGCCGAGGGCGCCCTGGTGCTGGAGTCCGCCGTCGAGTGGTCGGCCGAACCGAACCCCGCCGCGATCTTCCTCGGTATCGCCGAGGGAAGACATCTGTGGGCGGTGCGCGATACCGATCTCGCCGGTGAACTGTCCGATCTGCGCATGCTCGCCGGCGGGATCGACGACTTCACCGCCGGGGTGCTCACCTCCGCGCTCGCGCTGCTGAACTGGCACGATAGTGCCGGATTCCACGCCGCCGACGGGGTGGTGACCGCGCCGATCAAGGGCGGCTGGTCCCGTGTCACCGAGAACGGCGCCGAGGAGTTCCCGCGTCTGGACCCGGCGGTCATCTGCCTGATCCACGACGGCGGCGATCGCGCCCTGCTGGCCCGCCAGCACGCCTGGCCGCCGAGGCGGTACTCGATCCTCGCCGGTTTCGTGGAGGCGGGCGAATCACTCGAGCGGTGCGTGGAACGCGAGATGAAGGAAGAGGTGGGTCTCGACGTACGCGATATCCACTACCTGGGCAGTCAGCCGTGGCCGTTCCCGCGCTCGCTGATGCTCGGATTCGCCGCTGTCGCCGATCCCGAACAGCCGCTGGTCTTCTCGGACGGTGAGATCGCCGAGGCGCAGTGGTTCACCAGAGACGAGGTCAGAACGGCGTTGACCGACGGGGACTGGTCCGCCCGCGAGGACGGTCCGCGCCTGTTGCTGCCAGGTTCCATCTCCATCGCGAGGACCATCGTGGAATCCTGGGCCGCGCTGGACTGATCGCGACCGCGGCCGTATGCCCGTCGGGGATACGGCCGGGGCCGGGTGGGCTGGAACCGTTCTCAGGCGAGGGTTTGTCAGGCGAGGGTGGCGAGTACTTCTTTGACGGCGGCGAGCGACGGATTGGTCGCGGTGGAGCCGTCGGCGAATTTCACCGTCGGCACGACGTGATTGCCGTTGTTGACGCTCCCGACGAATTCGGCCGAGGCCGGATCCTGCTCGATGTCGATCTCCACGTAGCTGATACCCGATTCCTCCAGCTGCTTCTTCAGCCTCCGGCAGTAACCACACCAGGTGGTCGAGTACATGGTCAGGGCGGGGGTTGCGTCAGTCACCCAACCTTCAACACCCCGCGTACCGATCCTGTTCCTGTGTCGCCGAAAATCGGCGATGTGCCCGTCGACTCATCGTCGCGGGCGCGCCGTCGCGGGTGGAGGGAGTCCGATACGGCAGCGGGGGCGAGTCGGCGCAGGGCGATCGGCGAGCCCGGTCGAATGTTCGTTGCGGAGCTGTCGGAGGGGGCTGCCATGATGGACGCCGTGCCCGCACTCGACCTCGCCGCCCTCGATCCCGAGCAGGCGGCCGCCGTCCGGGCGCCGCGCGGGCCGGTCTGCGTACTCGCGGGCGCTGGAACGGGCAAGACCAGGACGATCACCCACCGGATCGCCCACCTCGTCTCGGCCGGGCATGTGAAGGCCGACCAGGTGCTCGCCGTCACCTTCACCGCGCGCGCGGCGGGCGAGCTGCGCGGCAGGCTCCGCGACCTCGGCCTCGGCGGCGAGGCGAACCAGGTGCAGGCACGCACCTTTCACGCGGCGGCCCTGCGTCAGCTGAAATACTTCTGGCCGCAGGTCGTCGGTGATGTGCCGTGGCGTCTGATCGACAGTAAATTCCCGATCGTCGCGCAGGCCGCCAATCGCGCCGGACTCTCCTCGGCCACCGACAGCGTGCGCGACCTGCTCAGCGAGATCGAATGGGCCAAGGCCTCGCTCATCGCGCCCGAGGACTATCCGGCGGCCGCCGCCGCGCGCCATCGTGAACCGCCCTACGACGCGCAGCGGGTGGCCGAGGTCTACGCGGCCTACGAATCGCTCAAGACCACACCGGACGGCCTGCTGCTCGATTTCGACGATCTGCTGCTGCACACCGCGGCCGCGCTCGAGGACTATCCGGCGGTCGCCGAGGAATTCCGCGGCCGTTACCGCAGTTTCGTCGTCGACGAATACCAGGACGTCACCCCGCTACAGCAGCGCGTACTCGGCGCCTGGCTCGGTGAGCGCGACGATCTGACCGTCGTCGGTGACGCCAACCAGACCATCTACTCCTTCACCGGGGCCACCCCGAGCTACCTGCTCGATTTCTCCCGTCGCTTCCCCGAGGCCACCGTGGTGCGGCTGGAACGCGACTACCGGTCGACCCCGCAGGTGGTCTCGCTGGCGAACCGGGTCATCGGCGCGGCGCGCGGCCGGATCGCGGGCACCAGACTGCAACTGATCGGCCAGCGGCCCGACGGCCCGGAACCGATCTTCGCCGAACATCCCGACGTCCCGGCCGAAGCCGCCGCGGTCGCGAGCGAGATCCGGCGACTCGTCGACGCGGGCACACCCGCCTCCGAGATCGCGGTGCTGTACCGGATCAACGCCCAATCCGAGTCCTACGAGCAGTCGCTGACCGAAGCGGGACTTCCCTATCAGGTACGCGGCGGCGAGGGTTTCTTCCAGCGCGCCGAGGTGCGCCAGGCCGTTTCGCTGCTGCGTCAGGCCGCCTCGCGCGAGGATCTGCCCGAGCAGTCCAAGAGCGGTGAATCACTGGTCACGCTGGTCAAAGCGGTGCTGGCCCCGGTCGGGCTCACCACGACCGAGCCGACCGGCGCGCAGGCGAGGGAGCGCTGGGAGTCGCTGGTAGCGCTGGTCCGGCTGACCGAGGAACTGCTCGGTCAGGACGAGAGTCTCGATCTCATCGGTCTGCTGCGCGAACTGGCCGCGCGCGCCGAGGCCAGGCATCCGCCGACCGTGCAGGGCGTCACGCTGGCCTCGCTGCACGCGGCCAAGGGACTGGAATGGGACGCGGTCTTCCTGGTCGGCCTCGCCGACGGCACCCTTCCGATCAATCACGTCATGGCCGACGACGGTTCGGTCGCCGATTTCGCGGCGCTGGAGGAGGAACGGCGACTGCTCTACGTCGGCGTGACCAGGGCCCGCGAATACCTGCGGCTGTCCTGGGCATTGGCGCGCACCGAGGGCGCGCGCCGGACCAGGCGCCGGTCCCGGTTCCTCAACGGCGTCGTCCCCGATGAATCGCCCGCGTCACGGATCGCCGCACCCGTGGTCGAGGCCAAGGGAATCAGGCCAACCTGCCGGATCTGCGCGAAACCGCTCATCGGCACCTACGCCACCATGCTCGGCCGGTGTCGTCGCTGCCCGGCCGAACTCGACGCCGTGCTGCTGGAGACGCTCAAGGAGTGGCGCAGCGAGAAGGCCGAAGCGCTGCGGGTCCGCGAATTCGTCGTCTTCACCGACACCACGCTCACCGCGATCGCCGAGCAACTGCCCTCGGATGACGGAGCGCTCCAGGCGATTCCGGGGATCGGCGCGAAGAAGATTGTCCAGTACGGCGCGGACGTCCTCGCGATCGTCGCGTCGCGACGTCGATCCACATCACAAAACCGCAGGTAGAAAATATGTTGTCGGTTTCGCCGACATTGCATATGGTGGGAATCACGCACCGGGAGGTCATCCCGGCGCGCACAGTTCCGACAGATTTCGAGTACAGGAGGGAGGCAGACCGATGAACGGCATCGTGAATATCAGCGCTATCGACATGTTCGGTGGTGGCGCGCGCATGCCCATCTCAGCCTCCCGGGGGGTCCTCGCTTTGCAGGGGACCGGTCTGTCCTTCGTAGGCGCTCTCGGCGGCGGGGCGAAAGTCTCGCGCACCCATCAGCCGATCTGCGCATCGATGCAGGACAAGACCAGCGGTAGCTGGCACCCGGAGGCCGTCGAGGTCCCCGGTGGCTTCGCGTTCGACACCGGATATGAGCAGGCATCCGCACTGCTGGAAAACCCGGCGGCCGATACGCAGGCAGCCCGCCTCCGCACCGCACACCCGGCGACCGTGATCAGGAATCGACACAGATGTCGATCTAGGTAGGGGACTCCCCGCACCTCCTGGCCACGGATCGCATCGAAGCGAAACCCGTGGCCATTTGTTTTAAGCGGCTCTTCAGCCGTTTGCCACCGGTTTCGTGGACAAAGTAACGAACCGCTGCAAACAAGCTGAAGGAGAACGACGTGTTCACCGCAGAGAGCTGGCCACAAGCCACTACTCACGTGACATGCCGAACCGTGGCAGGGCCGACCCGCACCCGTGAGGTCAGCAAAGTCCTGCCCTGTCGGGCGGAGGATCCCGACCTCTGGTTCGCCGAGAGCCCCGCTCAACTGGAGCAGGCCAAGGCACTGTGCGAGTCCTGCCCGATCCGCAAGGGCTGCCTGAACGCGGCTCTGGATCGTGCTGAGCCCTGGGGTGTTTGGGGCGGTGAGATCTTCGACCAGGGTGTCGTGATCGCCCGCAAGCGTCCGCGCGGTCGTCCGCGCAAGGTCGCGATCTCCGCATGAGCGGGATCCGCGAACACACCCGGACACGGTTCACCGGGCCCATGATCACGCCGTGCGTCGCCATGGCGTGGATCGTGGGCCCGGAGCCGAGGTCTTCCCTCCCTCCGGTCGCTGAGGCCCCGTCATTGCCGCACCCCCACGGCGCCCAGGAACGAGAAAGCAGACCAGCCGCACACCGCGAGATCCGGTGTGTGGCTAGTTTGCGTTGTGCGACAAGGTCTTTCGCCACCGAGGCGGCGCGCTTCTTGTCGGCATGATCCCTCGTGCCGAGAAGTGGCGCGCCGCCCGGCGCGAAGTTCGAAACCGTACCGGCGCTGTCAGCTGGCCGAGCGCTCCTCGCGGAGTCCCGGGAGCCAGGTGTTGGCCAATTGCATGAACGGGATCTCGGCGTCGAGCTGGGCCAGGATGCCCACCGAGCCGCCGAGTACGCGGAAGATCATCACGTGTTCGGCGGGAAGTTGCAGGGCGCGTGCGGTTTTCATCTCGGGGCTGGAGAAATCCGATGCCTTGCCCGCTACCCGCTGCATCCATTTGCGGGTGAAGTGGAACGACTCGGTTCGGATCGGGTCGGTGAACGGACGCAGGTAGTCGGCGATCTCCTCGTCGGTGAGCTCCCGGCCCGGGATCACCCACCCGTTCTCGTGGAGCAGGTCGGTCAGCTCGTCGAACCGTTCGTCGACGGCCAGCGACAGCATCCGGCCGAGTACGGCGGGGAAACCGTCGGGCAGCGGCGCGCAGGCGCCGAAATCGATGACGGCCAGTGTGCCGTCGGCGAGCATCATGAAATTGCCGGGGTGCGGGTCGGCGTGCAGCAGACCGACCGTCTCCGGCGAGGAGAAGTGGAACCGCCCCATCAGCAACGCGACCCGATTGCGCAGGTCGCGGGTGCCCTCCGGATCCCGCGCGCCGTCGGCGATGATCTTCGACACCGCCGTTCCGTCCAGCCATTCGGTGACGATCACCTTGGGTGCGGAGGCCACCACCTTGGGCACCACGATCTCCGGGTGACCGTCGAACGCCTTCGCGAAGGCGCGCTGGTTGGCGCCCTCGTTGCGGTAGTCGAGT
The DNA here is from genome assembly GCF_019038455.1 of Nocardia noduli. Classification (NCBI taxonomy): domain Bacteria; kingdom Bacillati; phylum Actinomycetota; class Actinomycetes; order Mycobacteriales; family Nocardiaceae; genus Nocardia; species Nocardia noduli. The sequence goes on along the minus strand of NZ_JAFMPL010000007.1, from coordinate 2,181 downwards.
TCTTCCTCGGTGCGTTCGGTGATCTCGGCCAGGATCGGTTTGACGTCGGCGCCGGGAATCACCGAGGAGATGAGGCCGGTTATCCGCGACAGCGTCTTGAGATCGGCGCGCAACGCCTCGTCCGCCCCCGGGTATTGCACCTTCACCGCGACGGTCCGGCCGTCCGACCACACGGCCTTGTGCACCTGGCCGATACTGGCCGACGCCGCCGGGGTGTCGTCGAAGCTCTGGAAGCGCTGCCGCCATTGGGTGCCGAGCTGCTGGTCGAGCACCCGGTGCACCGTCGCGGCCGGCATCGGCGGCGCGGCCGCCTGCAACTTGGTCAATGCCTCGCGATAGTGCTCGCCGAATTCCTCCGGGACCGCGGCCTCCATCACGCTCAGCGCCTGGCCGAATTTCATCGCCCCGCCCTTGAGCTCGCCGAGCACGGTGAACAACTGCTCGGCGGCCTTCTGGTTCAGGTTCGCGCTGATCTCCGATCTGTCGCCCCCCGCCAGCCTCTTGCCGAAGCCGACTGCCGCGCGTCCGGCGATGCCGAGCGGAATCTTGGCCAGCTTGGCATTGCGGGACGAGCGGCGGCGCACAATCTCGGACACGTACCCATCATGGCGGAAGGACCAGGGGGATCGCCATCGTAATGTGATCTCGGTCCCTGTCCGATCCATGGTCGCGGCCCCGTTCACGCCGGTACGCCCGCCGAAACGGCGCGACATCCGCATTCCCCGTGCGGTGCCCAGTAGCGCTGCTGGATGAGATGGGAATCCAGATCCAGTTCGAGTGTGGTGTCAAGGGTCGCCGGGGTGCGCAGCGGCGAACAAGCCACGATCGACTCGACCTCGTTGAGCGCCAGCGCGGCGGTGGCGGCGATCGCGGCGGGTGCGGCGTGCCCGACCCGGCCGAGCAGTTGGGCGGCCAGGTGCGGCCAATCCGCGTCGAGGTCGGATCGGGTCAGGTCCGCGCAGCGCAGGCAGCTGGTCTCGCCGGGCAGGACGAGCGGGCCGATGATGCCCTTGCCGTCCGGTATTCGTTGCAGAGGTTAAGTTGCGGGATTGTGGTGTTTCTGCTGGTGGGGGCGGTTTTTGGGTGTTTTTGATGGTGTTGGTGAGGTGGTTGATGTGCTCGATGGTGGGGTTGGTGAGGGTGATGGTGAAGTGGGCGTGGTGGCTGGTTTTGTCGTAGGTGGCGGTGAAGTGGAAGGCGTCGAGTAGCTGCCGCAGGAGCGGGGTGGGGAGTTGGGTGAGGTCGATCTCGGTGGTGGGGAGCCGTTCGAGTAGGTCGAGGTTTTGTGCTGGTTGGGGTGGTTGTTGTTTGTGGAGTTCGGTGAGTCGGGTGGTGGTGTTGTGGTGTTGGGTGTCGAGGTTGCGGAGTTGTTGTCGGATGTTCTCGATGGCGCCGCGGTCGGTGGTGTAGTCGAAGATTCCGAGGTTGCGGTAGAGCCGTTCGCGGGTGGTGTCGATCCGTTCGATCGCGTGTTGGGCGGCGTCGATCTCGGCCTGGTGTTCTTCGGCCGCGGCGGTGTCGCCGGTTTCGCTGGTCGCGAGGAACAAGGCTTGTCGGTCGGTGCCGAAGACGTGTTCGTTGAAGAACTTGGTGATCGCGGTGAGGATTTCTTTTTCGGGTAGGCAGATGGTGTTGGGGTGGTTTTGAGGTCTGGCGGCTTGGGTTTTGGGTTGGCAGGCGTAGTAGATGCGGGCGCCGCCGTCGGCTTTGCCGCACATGCGGTAGCCGCAGGTCACGCAGGTGATGTAGGAGCGCAGTTTGTAGACCCGTTTCGCGCGGGGGTTGGGTGCGCCTGGGTAGGGGTCACTGCGGGACCGTTCCCTGCCCGGCGCGATGGTTTGTGCCGCGGTGAATTCGTCGATGGTGATGATGGCGGGGTGGACGGGTTGTGGTGACCAGATCCATTCGGTGGCCGGGCGGGTTTTGCTGGTGTGGAGGCGGGTTTTGTTTCGTGTGCGGTTGTAGACCTGGTAGCCGGTGTATTTGGGGTTGTGCAGGATGTGGGAGACGGTGGAGGAGCCCCAGGGTGCGCCGGTGGCGGAGGGGTAGCGAACAGGGTCGTTGTTGAGTCGGTCGCTGATGCGGGTGTAGCCGAGTTGTTCGGTGATGCGCCAGGTGAAGATCTGGCGGATGGTGGGTGCGGTGTCGGGGTTGATCACCAACAGCGTCTTGGTTTGCCCT
>NZ_JAFMPL010000079.1:0-37489 GCF_019038455.1 Nocardia noduli | reverse complement strand
GTCGAACGCCCCCACCACAGGCGCGAGCCTTTCGAGCGCCCGGTTCGCGGCCGTCTCGCGTCCGAGCGGTCGAAGCGCATGCGCCGCAGGCGCGAGTCTCGACCGCTCGGACGCGAGACATAAGGGCCGCGAACCCGCCGCGCCGCAGGCGCGGCAAAATGTCACAGTGCTGTATGACGAAGGCGGTTCCGGGACGCCCATCCTGCTGTTGCACGGTTTGATGGGCAGTGCGCGGACCTGGTCCGACCATCTCGGGTGGTTGCGCCCGTTCGGCCATCTCTACACCTTCGACGCCGCCGGTCACGGCCGTCCGGCGCCCGTCGAGTTGTCCACCGAGGCCTTCATCGCCGATCTGGCCGCCGCCACCGAGGTGATCGCCGAGCCGATGGTCGTGATCGGCCATTCCATGGGTGGGCTGCACGGCTGGGTTTTCGCCGCGGAGTTCCCCGATCGGGTGCGCGGGCTGGTGGTGGAGGACATCGCCCCCGATTTCACCGGCCGCACCGCCGACGACTGGGCCGCGATGGTCGAGTCGTGGCCGCAGCCGTTTCCCGACGCGGACGCGGTGCTCGATTTCTTCGGCCCGGTCGCCGGTCGCTATTTCCTGAATTCGTTCGATCACGGCCCCGATGGCTATCGGCTGCACGGCGCGGTCGCCACGTTCCGCGATATCTCGCAGGAGTGGGGGAGTCGGGATTTCTGGGCGCAGTGGCGTGCCGTTCGGGTGCCGACCCTGTTGATCGAGGGGGAGCACACCATCACCCCGCCCGGGCAGATGCGGCAGATGGCTGAAGTCAGGCCGGGCACCGACTACGTATTGGTCAAGGATGCGGGACATCTCGTGCACGACGATCAGCCGGAGCGTTATCGGACCGAGGTGGAGCGGTTCCTGCGCCGCGTTCTCGGCGATTAACCGGGAGCCCCGCCCTCGCCCGCCAGCGCGAACAGCCCGTCCTCGGTCTGTTCGATCAGTCCGTCCATCAGCAGCGAATCGAGCGCGCGGTCCCGCTGGCCCGGATCCCTGGTCCACGCGAGATCCAGCCGGACCCGCTCGACCGGTCCGGTGGCGTCGCGCAGCACGTCGAGTAGCCGCCCCCTGGCCTGGCGGTCGGTGCCCTCGTATTTCTGGGTGCGTCGCACGGTCTCCGACGCCGGTCGTCCCGCGGTGATCCACGCGCAACTCGGCAGCGGGCAGCGGGCGCAGTCGGGATTGCGCGCGGTGCACACCGTCGCGCCGAGTTCCATCAGGGCGGCGGAGAAGGTGGCCGCGCGGTCGACGGATTCGGGTAGCAGCGCCTCGGTTTCGGGGAGGTCGCGCGAGGAGGGATTGCCCGCGTCCGCGAGTCCGTGCACCGCGCGCGCCACCACGCGGCGAACGTTCGTGTCGACCACGGGAACACGCTGACCGTAGGCGAAACAGGCGACCGCGCGTGCCGTGTACGCCCCGATGCCGGGCAGGCCGAGCAGCACGTCGACATCGGAGGGCACCTCGTCACCGTGGTCGGCGGCGAGGACGCGCGCGCATTCGTGCAACCGCAGCGCCCGGCGCGGATAGCCGAGTTTTCCCCAGGCCCGCAGCACTTCGGCCTGCGAGGAGGCCGCCATCGCCGATGGCACCGGCCAGCGCGCGACCCACTCCCGCCAGATCGGTTCGACGCGGACGACGGGGGTCTGCTGGAGCATGATCTCGCTCATCAGGATCTGCCACGCGGTCACTCCGGCACGCCGCCAGGGGAGATCGCGGGCGGTCGCGGCATACCATCGCAGCAACACCTCGGCATCGACCGCGTCGGGGGCGATCGCGCGCCGCGCGGAGACGACACGCCTTGTGGTGGCGGTCATATTCCTCACCGTTCCTGTCGTAGCACGGCAAGTCGATATTTGCCGACCCGTAACGCGCCGGACTCGCTGGTAGCGGTACGCCTGTGCACAATGGACGGTATGCCTGATTCCAATCCGATCAGCGCCTGGAAATCCCTTCGCGAGGGCAACGAGCGCTTTGTCAATGGCACGCTGCTGCATCCTAGCCAAGGAGCCGCCGACCGAGCCAAGTTGGTGAGCGGACAGCATCCGTCCGCGATCCTGTTCGGCTGCGGTGATTCCCGGGTCGCCGCCGAACTGATCTTCGACCAGGGCCTCGGCGATATGTTCGTGGTCCGCACCGCGGGTCACGTGGTCGACAGCTCGGTGCTGGGTTCGATCGAATACGGCGTGCAGGTGCTCGACGTCCCGCTCATCGTCGTGCTCGGGCACGACAGCTGCGGTGCGGTCAAAGCCACCATCGACGCGCTCGACGGCGGCGAGGTGCCGGGCGGATTCATCCGCAGCGTGGTCGAGAAGGTCGCCCCGTCCATTCTGATCGGCCGCCGCGAGGGTCTGGAGACCGTCGACGAGATGGAGGCCAGGCATGTGGTGGAGACCAGCAGGCTGCTGATGCAGCGTTCGATGATCATCTCCCAGCGGGTGGCGACCGGTGAATGCGCTATCGCGTGTGTCACCTACAAGCTGGTCGACGGCAGGGTTCAACTACATCGTGTCGTCGGCAACATCGGCGAGGTGGTCTGAGCCGCCGTCCGCCCAGCGTGCGGTGCTGAAATCGATCGGCGCGTCGGCGTAGGACGACTCGACACGCCGAGGTCCTGAGTCGCGTTATCCTCCCGTGCCTTTAACGTTGAGGCGTGCTGGAACCGACTGGACCGCTGCCACCGGAGATCTACTGGCGTCGTCGTGTCTTCGCCATCGGCGCTCTGGTCGTGGCGTTCGCCTTGGTGATCTGGTTGGTGGTGATGGTCGCGCGCGGCGGCAACTCGCCCGGTGATCCGAATGCCACCGGTGGTGCGAGCTCTACGTCGGCGGTCAAGAATTCCTCGTCCACAGCGTCGGGGGGCGGGGAATCGTCGAAGACGACGGGCAGTGCCGCCGCGACCGCCACCGCGGTCGCGGCGGGCCAGTGCCCCGATCAGTCGCTCGCGGTGAAGGTCACCGTGGAGCAGCCGACCTACCGGCCCGGTGAGCAGCCGGTCTTCGGCATCGTCATCACGAATATCTCGTCGGTGGCGTGCGCCCGCGACGTCGGTTCGGGTCTGCAACAGATCTCGGTGTACTCGCTGGACGGCCAGCGCAGGTTGTGGTCGAGTACCGACTGCTATCCCGACGGCCAGCCCGATCTGCGCACCCTCAATCGCGGTGAGCAGGCGGCGTTCCAGGTCACCTGGTCCGGCTCCACCTCGCAGCCCAATTGCGCGGGCGAACGCGTCCCGGTCCCGGCGGGCGCCTATTCGGTTGTCGCGCAGCTCGGTTCGGTGCGTAGCGCGGCCGAGCCGTTCAATATCGCCTGAGAGCCCTTATTCGCCCCGCGACTTGCGTAATCCGCAGAGCCGGATCGCCGACCGCAGATCGGCCACTTCGTGAATTTTCATGCCGCCGCCTTTCGGCCTGTCCGATCCCGGCGGTACGACCGCGTCGGTGAAGCCGAGGCGTTCGGCTTCGGCCAGCCTGCGCGTCAGGCCCGTCACCTTGCGCACCTCACCGGCCAAACCGACCTCGCCGAGGATCACCCAGCCCGCGGGCAGCGCGATATCGGATTCCGAACTCGCAATGGCGAGCGCGATCGCCAGATCGGCGGTGGGTTCGACCAAGCGCATACCGCCGACCGTGGCGGCGTAGACATCGTGTTTGCCGAGGAAGACCCGGCCGCGGCTCTGCAACACGGCCAGCACCATCGCGACGCGGTTGTAGTCCAGTCCGCTGACGGCACGCCGCGGGGCCGGGATCTCGGTTTTCACGGTCAGCCCCTGCACTTCACCGACCAGCGGACGTTTACCGTCCATCGCCACCGTCACGGCCGTGCCCGGCACCGAATCGGTCCGGTGGTGCAGGAAAAGTCCCGACGGGTCGTCGACACCTCTGATTCCGTCGTCGTGCAATTCGAAACAGCCGACCTCGTCGGCGCTGCCGAAACGATTCTTGATACCGCGCACCATGCGCAGGGTGGAATTCTTGTCGCCTTCGAATTGCAGCACCACGTCGACCAGATGCTCCAGCGTGCGCGGGCCCGCGACATTGCCGTCCTTGGTGACATGTCCCACCAGCAGGACCGCGATTCCGCTCGCCTTGGCCAGCGAGGTCAGCGCGGCGGTGACCGCGCGTACCTGGGTGACGCCGCCGGTGACGCCGTCCACCTCCGGGGCGAGGATGGTCTGCACCGAGTCGACCACGAGCAGGCTCGGGCGCACCTGCTCGACATGTCCGAGCAGAATCGATAGGTCGGATTCCGCGGCCAGATACACCCGCTCGTGTATCGCTCCCGTGCGGTCGGCCCGCAGCCTGACCTGGCCCGCCGATTCCTCCGCGGTCACATACAGCGATGTGTGCTCGTGCTGGGCGGCCCACCGGTAGGCGACCTCGAGCAGCAGCGTGGATTTGCCCACCCCGGGCTCGCCGGACAGCAGCACCACCGACCCGGGGACGACACCACCGCCGAGCACCCGGTCCAATTCCGGCACCCCCGTGGTGCGCGCCTTGGTGATCTGGGAATCGATGGTGGAGATGGGCGCGGCCGCCGTGCTCGGCAACATCGCGCGCCGCGCGGGCACACCGGCCGGTGTCGCGGCGACGGCGATCTCGTCCACGGCGCCCCACGCCCCGCAGCCGGGGCATTTGCCGACCCATTTGGCTACCTCGTGCGAGCAGGCGGAGCACCGGAAGATCGGCTTGGTCTTGGCCACACGCGCACCTTACGTACCGGGTCCGACAGTGGCTCGCCCGACAGCGGCTCGACCGACACGGGGCCGTACCGACGAAGAAGGCTGCCGCATCGGGATGCGGCAGCCTCGTTCGGGTCTGTGGGGCTCAGTGCCCGCCGGATCCCCCGTGGCCGCCCTCGGCCGCCGGACCCGACTTATCGGATTCGTGGCGTTCGGTGGCGGTGCCCGCGTCGACCGGAACCTCGATCTTGACCGGCCCGTTGCGCTCGAAGTTGAACACCACGCTGTAGGTGAGGCCGGGGATGATGTCGCGGGTCAGTCCGGTGATCTCGATCCGCGCCGGATCGGCCTCGGGATCGGTGACCGCCTTGTCGCCGGTGGCCGTCGCGGCGTGCGAGTCCGATCCGTGCGAGTCGGTGCCGTGCGAATCGGCCGCGGGCGATCCTGCCGTCTCGGTCTGCTTCGGCGCCGCGACGACATTGCGCAGCGCGGGGATCACGATGGCCGACTGACCGGCGGGCGGGGTGATCTTCACCGTGCCGAGGTCGGTCGTGACGCTGATCAGCTTGTCGTCGGTGGTCTCGCTGTTGTTGATGATCGACAGCGCGAGCAGGGCGTTGCCGCCCTTGACGTTGGTGTAGCCGGTGCCCGGGTAGACGACGTGCACATTGCGCAGCGAGATCTGCTCGACGTCCACGCTGCTGCCGTTCACGGCGGAGACCTGGTCCGCGGTCTGCGAGATCTGGCCGGCGCTACAACCGGAGATCGCGATCGCCGCGCCCGCGGCGAGTGCGGCAACCGTCACCATACGACGTCGCGTCCACGCCCCAGAAGAGGCGGTCACAGCATTCAGGGCAGTCACGGGTTGTCCTCCATGTCGACCGGGCTCACTCCGCTACAGAGAGTAGTAACTAGGCAGCGTAGTAGTCGATGTCGAGTCGGGCCGCACCGGCCGTGCTTTTCGACGGCGGCGTGCCGCGTCGCGCGCGCGGGACACGCGCGGGAAAGAAAATATGACTCCGGCGGCTTCCCGATGTTCTTCGCAACCTTTGCATAACGGTTTCCGCGATCGCGAACTGCGATTGCGCGGACGGTGTCGGGTAATCGCGGCGCTGGGGGCGGGGACAGCGCCGGTGGATAACCCGTTCCGGCACAACCTAATGCACACCCCGCCGGTTCTGTCAACCCCTGCGGTTGCCTCGTTGTGGCCCTGACCTGCGCCGTTGATCGCGCCGTTACCGAGTCGCATGTTAAACTGTGAACATCGAAAGGGGCACGGGACACATGATTTTTAAGGTCGGAGACACCGTCGTTTACCCCCACCACGGAGCGGCGCTGATCGAAGCAATCGAGACTCGCACCATCAAGGGTGAGCAAAAAGAGTATCTGGTCCTGAAGGTCGCTCAGGGCGATCTTACTGTTCGGGTTCCCGCGGAGAACGCCGAATACGTCGGCGTTCGTGACGTCGTCGGCCAGGAGGGTCTCGATCGAGTCTTCCAGGTGCTGCGGGCGCCGCACACCGAGGAGCCGACCAACTGGTCGCGTCGCTACAAGGCCAACCTGGAAAAGCTGGCCTCCGGTGACGTCAACAAGGTGGCAGAGGTCGTGCGCGACCTGTGGCGTCGTGAGCAGGATCGCGGGCTGTCCGCCGGTGAGAAGCGGATGCTCGCCAAGGCGCGTCAGATCCTCGTCGGCGAGCTCGCGCTCGCCGAGGGAACCGATGACGGCAAGGCAGAGACCCTGCTCGACGAGGTCCTCGCAGCGGCTTCCTGAACCGTGAACAACGCTGACAACGACAGATCTGTCGTTGCCTTGGTGCCTGCCGCCGGTCGCGGCGTGCGTCTGGGTGCGAATGCACCCAAGGCGTTCGTCGAGGTCGGCGGCACACCTATGGTCCGACTCGCCGTAGACGGACTGATCGCCTCGGGGGCGGTCGACCGGATCATCGTCATGGTGCCCCCGGAATCGGTCGAGAGCGCAGTCGCCCTGCTGTCGCACTCGGCTGTGCGGGATATCGTGCGGATCGTGGTCGGTGGAGCCGAGCGCACCGATTCGGTGCGCGCCGGTATCGCCGCCGCGCCCGAGGCTTCCTACTATCTGGTGCACGACGCCGCCCGCGCGCTGACGCCGCCCGGGCTGATCGCCGATGTCGTCGCCCAGTTGCGCGCGGGTCATCCCGCGGTCGTTCCCGCGCTGCCCGTGGTCGACACCGTCAAATCCGTCGACGCGCTCGGCACCGTCACCGGCACGCCGGACCGGGCCACGTTGCGCGCGATCCAGACACCCCAGGGCTTCGAGGCCGGACTGCTGCGGACCGCGTACGCGGCCGACGTGCACGCCACCGACGACGCGGGTCTGGTCGAACTGCTCGGTGCGCCGGTGCGCACCATCGCGGGCGACCCGCTCGCCTTCAAGATCACCACTCGGCTCGATCTGATGCTCGCCGAGACGATACTTTCCCGACACGCCGCCGAGCGCCCGGAAATCGTGCGGACGTCATGAGCATGCGTGTGGGAATCGGCAGCGATGTCCATCCGATCGAACCCGGCCGCCGATGTTGGATGGCCGGCCTGCTTTTCGAGGATGCCGACGGCTGTTCCGGACATTCCGATGGCGACGTGGCCGCGCACGCCCTGTGCGACGCGCTGCTCTCCGCCGCCGGACTCGGAGATGTCGGCGCGGTCTTCGGGGTGGGTCGCCCGGAGTGGGAGAACGTATCCGGTGCGACCATGCTCGAAGAGGTGCGTAGGCTCCTGGGTGAGGCCGGCTTCGATGTTGTCAATGCCGCCGTACAGGTAATCGGCAACCGCCCCAAGATCGGACCGCGTCGCGCGGAAGCCCAGGAGGTCCTGGGCGCCCTGCTCGGCGCACCGGTGTCGGTATCCGGCACCACGTCCGACGGCCTCGGTCTCACCGGCCGGGGCGAGGGCATCGCCGCAATCGCCACGGCTTTGCTGCGACAACGCGTATAGCACCCTGGTTCGGCAGACCTGAGCCGGGGCAAGAACGCCCAGCTACACCGACTAGGATCGACTGCCGTGACTCTGCGCCTCTTTGACACCGAAACGCGGACCCTGCGCGAATTCGCGCCGTTGGTCCCCGGCCGAGCTTCGGTGTACCTGTGTGGCGCGACCGTTCAGGGTGAACCCCATATCGGTCATGTGCGCAGCGGCGTCGCCTTCGACGTGCTGCGGAGGTGGTTGCAGGCGCACGATTACGACGTCTGGTTCATCCGCAATGTCACCGATATCGAAGACAAGATCCTGACCAAGGCCGCCGAGGCGGGCAGGCCGTGGTGGGAGTGGGCCGCCACCTACGAGCGCGCCTTCGACCGGGCCTACGATCTGCTCGGCGTGCAGGCGCCGTCGGCCGAACCGCGCGCCACCGGGCACATCACGCAGATGATCGACCTGATGCACCGGTTGATCGAACGCGGCCACGCGTACGCCTCCGAAGGCAATGTGTATTTCGACGTGGTGAGTTATCCGGATTACGGCAAACTGTCCGGCCACCGACTCGATGACGTGCACCAGGGCGAGAGCGCGGGTGCGGGTAAACGCGACGCGCGCGATTTCACCCTGTGGAAGGCCGCGAAACCGGGTGAGCCGAGTTGGCCGTCGCCGTGGGGTCCCGGCCGTCCGGGATGGCACCTGGAATGCTCGGCGATGGCCGAGTACTACCTCGGTTCCGAATTCGATATCCACTGCGGTGGAATGGATCTGGTTTTTCCCCATCACGAGAACGAAGTCGCCCAGTCGAAAGCGGCGGGCGACGGTTTCGCGCGTTACTGGCTGCACAACGGCTGGGTGACGATGGGCGGGGAGAAGATGTCGAAATCGCTCGGCAATGTGCTGTCGGTCCCGAATATGCTGAAAAAGGTTCGCGCCGTGGAACTCCGGTTCTATCTCGGCAGCGCGAACTACCGTTCGATGCTCGAATATTCGGACAAGGCTTTGAACGACGCCGTGGCCTCCTATCAGCGCATCGAATCCTTCCTGCACCGGGTGGTCGACCGGGCCGGAGAGATTCCGGTCGGTAAATGGACCGACGCTTTCGCCGAGGCCATGGACGACGATCTCGCGGTGCCGCGCGCGCTGGCCGAGGTGCACCGGGTGGTGCACGACGGCAACAAGGCGCTGGAATCGGGTTCGATCGACGAGGCACGTGAACTGGCCGGTCAGGTCAGGGGGATGTTGAGCATTCTCGGCGTGTGCCCGTTCGACCCGCGGTGGTACAGCGGGAAGGACAATTCGACCGCGCTCGACGCGCTCGATGTGCTGGTCCGCGCCGAACTCGACCGCCGCCAGCAGGCGCGCGCGGACAAGGACTGGGCGAGCGCCGACGCGGCACGGGACCGGTTGCAGAACGCCGGTATCGAGGTGACCGACACCTCCGACGGCCCGGAGTGGTCGCTCGTCGATCCCAAGGGCGCCCGATGAGCCGCGACGTGTTCGACAGGCCGAAGGCACGCGGGCGCTCCTGCCCGACACCGCGCGGAAAGGCGTACTGATGGCAGGGAATTCGCAGCGACGAGGGGCTATCCGCAAGGGCAGCACCAAGAAGGGTGCCGTCGTCGGCTCCGGTGGTAAGCGCAGGCGTGGTCTGGAAGGTCGGGGCGCGACCCCGCCCGCCGAGGCGCGCACCAAACACCCGGCGGCCAAACGTGCCGCGGCCAAGGCGAAGGCGGCGGCCAACCAGCCGAACAAACGCGGTTCGTCGGGTCGCCCGGCCGGTCGCAAGAGTGACGACGGTCCCGAGTTGGTGCTCGGTCGCAACCCGGTCGTCGAATGTCTGCGTGCCGAGGTGCCCGCGACGGCGCTGTACGTGGCCGTCGGCACCGAGAACGACGATCGACTCACCGAGAGTGTGAAGATCGCCGCCGACGCGGGGATCTCGATCCTCGAGGTGCCGCGCACCGATCTGGATCGCTTGAGCGCCAACGGATTGCACCAGGGCGTCGCCCTCCAGGTGCCGCCGTACCGCTACGCGCACCCCGACGACCTGCTCGACCGGGTCCGCGGCACCGCCGAACCCGCCCTGCTGGTCGCGCTGGACAATATCTCCGATCCGCGTAATCTCGGCGCGGTCATCCGCTCGGTGGCGGCTTTCGGTGGTCAGGGTGTACTGATCCCGTCGCGCCGCAGCGCGAGTGTCACCGCCGTGGCGTGGCGGACCAGCGCGGGCGCCGCGGCCAGGCTTCCGGTCGCGCGCGCCACCAATCTGACTCGCACGCTGAAGGATTGGGCGAGCAAGGGTTATCAGATCATCGGTCTGGACGCGGGCGGCGACACCACCCTCGACGATTTCGACGGGCGTGAGCCGACCGTGATCGTCGTCGGTTCGGAGGGCAAGGGCCTGTCCCGTCTCGTCCGCGAAACCTGTGATTCCATCCTGAGCATTCCGATGGCGGGGCCGGTCGAATCCCTCAACGCCTCGGTCGCCGCCGGTGTGGTGCTGGCCGAGGTTGCCCGCCAACGACGTTCGTCCTGATCGCCGATCCGGTCACCGTGCGTGATCGGTCGGCCGGGGCGGCGGCCGCCGCCGAACACGCTGCGCGGCAGCCGCTGCCAAAAACCCCGGGGCCCCCGTAGAATTCGGTGAGTGGTCATACCGAACCAGCCCATCGGGCAGCCAGTCGAGCATCCCAATGCGCAGGCCGTGTTGTTCATCGGCGCCGCGAGTCTGCTGTGCTGCGGAGCACTCGGGCCGGTGGCGTGGGCGATGGGCAGGCGCGCGCTCGACCAGATCGAAGAATCCGGCGGCGCCTACGGTGGCCGCGCTCAGGTGCTCGTCGGCTACGTGCTCGGTGTCGTCGGCACCATCTGCATGATCATCATGGCTATCCTGTTCATCCTGCTCGTGTTGCGCGGCGGCGCCTGACGCCGCGGGAGAACCCTGCGGGAACAGAACCCGGCGGCACCCGTCCGGTCGAGACCTGGGTGCCGGGTTCGGGTCAGTCCAGTACCGGTCGTTCGGCGACGGCCTTGTCCCAGGCGGGCCATTCGGCGCTGATACTGCCGGTCCAATTGGGCTGCCTGCGATCGCGGAAGGCCGCCATGGCCTCGTCACCGTCGACACTCTCGGCGGCGTGCGCGTTCAGATCGGTTTCCAGCTTTCCGACCACGGCCGGACTCATCCGCAGACCTTCCCACAGCAGCCGCTTGGACAGCGCCACCGGCAGCGGGGCCGATCCGTTGGCCATGTCGTGCGCCACCGACAGCGCGGTCGGCAGCACCTCGGACCCGTCGAGGCAGCTGTTGGCCAGGCCCATCGACTTGGCCTCTTCACCGTCGAAGGTGCGCCCTGTCAGCATGATGTCGGCGGCGTTCGCCATGCCGACCAGCCGGGGCAGCGTCCAGTGCGCGTAACCGTCGGCGAGTACGCCGCGTCTGACCTGGGTGAGGCCGTAGACCGCGTCGCGCGCCATATAGCGCAGGTCGCATTGCAGGGCGAGCGCGAGACCGATCCCCACCGCGTGACCGTTGACGGCGGCGATCACCGGTTTGCGGATCTGCCACGGGGCCGGATCGATGGTCGCGCTGACCTCACCCACCCGACTGGACAGGTCCGCGCCCGCGCAGAACGCGGGCGGAGTTCCGGTGATGACGACCACGCGGATCGCGTCCTCGGCGTCGCACCGGTGCAACGCGGCGCTCAGTTCGGCAGTCATCGCCGGGGTGAACGCGTTCTGCTGCGCGGGACGATTGAGTGTGAGCACGGCGATGCCCGCTGAGACATCGACGAGCAATTCCGAACTCATGCCAGCATGGTAGTCGTATCGAATTCCAGTCGTCCGCGGCTCCGGCTCAACTGCCCCACCCGAACCACTCGTCCCAGCCCTTTCGCTCGGCCTTTCCGCCGTGTCAGCGCAGCACGCGGCGGCCGATAGCGTATTTGTGCACCTCGGTCGGGCCGTCGTAGAGCCGGAAGGCGCGCATGTCGCGGAAGATCATCTCGACGACCGTCTCGTCGCTGATCCCGATGCCGCCGAGAACCTGAACGCACCGGTCGGCGACCTTGAACAGTTCCTCGGAGACGAACGATTTGGCGATGGAACTCTCGTGTCTGGCCTTCTCGCCCTGGTCCATCAGCCAGCAGGCGTGCCAGATGGTCAGTCGGCACTGGTGCAGCGCGATCTCGTTATCGGCAAGCATGAACGACACGCCCTCGTGTTCGCCGATCGGCTTGCCGAAGGCGGTGCGAGTCTTGGCGTAGTCGACGGCGATGCTCTGCGCGCGTTCGGCCGCGCCCAGCCAGCGCATGCAGTGGGTCAGCCGTGCCGGAGCCAGCCGCAGTTGGGCGTAGCGCAGCGCCTGACCGGTATCGCCGAGCAGCGACTCCTTCGGCAGCACCAGGTTGTCGAAACGGACAACGCCGTGCCCGCCCACGTAGTTGCGGTCCATGGTGTTCATGGTGCGTTCGATGACGATGCCCGGCTGATCGCCGTCGGTCAGGAACAGGGTCGGGCCGTCGGGCACGTGCGGGTTCGGCGCGACCCGGGCCATGATGATCCAGGTCTTCGCGCCGTTCGCGCCCGTGATCAGCCATTTGCGTCCGTTGATGGTGAAATTCTCGCCGTCGAACACGGCTTCGGTGGCCAGCTGGTTCGGATCCGAGCCCGCGCCGTCGGGTTCGGTCATCGCGAAGACGGTGCGCTGGTGGCCGTTGATGGCGGGCATGAGGTGCCGGTCGATCTGATCCGGGTTCGCGATCTTCGACAGCAGGTACATATTGCCCTCGTCGGGGGCGGCGCAGTTCATCGCCACCGGGCCCAGGGTCGACCAGCCCGCCGCCTCGTAGATCACTGCCTGCTCGATATGGGTCAGCCCGCGTCCGCCCAATTGCTCGGGCGCCTGGACGGTCAGCAATTTCTCGGCACGGGCCAGTTCGACCAGTTCCTGGCGCAGTTCGTCGGTCGGCCCGTGGGAGGTCAGGCGCGGATCCCGCTCGAACGGGACGATCTTGTCGATGACGAATCGCCGCACGCGGTCGCGTTCGGCGGCGAGGTCGGCGGGAATCGAGAAATCGATCATCGGTGATCACCATTCGGTCGGCGGCGTGTGTGTCGAGCATACGAAACCCCGACCCCTCGACTGAAGGCGGATGCCATCAAATGGTCCCGATCCCCTGCGGTCTGGCGGTCGATCAGGATCGCGCGCTAAATTTTGTTCGCCACACAAACATTTCTCGCGAAGGCCGCACTCGAGGGGGTCCGATGGCGACGGTGTACGTCGACAACGCCGGTGTGCGACTGCACGTCATCGATAATCGGCGCGAGGGTTCGGGCGTGCCGGTGCTGGTCGTTCCAGGCACCGGCGAAGACGCCGAGGACTACACCTGGCAACTGGAGGGGCTGGGCGACCGGCGCGTGGTCGTCGTCGACGTACGCGGGCGGGGTCGCAGTGACGCTCCGGCACGCGGATACACCTGGCAGCACCACTACGGCGATGTGCTCGCCGTGATGACCGCGTGCGAACTGCGACGGCCGATCGTGATGGGCTATTCGCGCGGCACGCCCTACGCCATCGGGGCGGCGCTGCACGCGGACCACCGGGTGGCCGGGCTGGTGATCAACGACTATCAGGCGCGGCACGTCTTCCTGCCACCGGAGGCGGTCGAGCGGCTGTCCGCGATGCGGGTGCACGGCCGCACGGTCACCGAACGGATGCCGTCGCACGTGATCGAGGCCGTGGCCGCGGAGAGCGAGGAGGTGTCGCTGTGGGAGCGGCTGCCCGAACTCGGCTGCCCGGTGCTGGTCCTCCGAGGTGGCAGGCGGGGGTCGGTGGTCGACGATGCCGCCGCCGACCGCTATCGCGCCGCCGCCGAGAACGTGGAAGTCGTGACGCTCCCCGAGCGCGGTCACGGCCTGTGGAGCAACGACATTCCCTCCTACCTCGCCGCGTTGACGCCGTTCCTCACCGCCGTCGATCAGGATGCCGACCGGATCTCCCGGTGAGGTCGTGACGTCGGCGCATGGCGGAGGCCACCTCGATTCAGAGGTGGACCGCTCAGCGCACGCCGACCGTTCGCCGCCGCCGAGCGCCGATCATCCGGCAGATCAGGTAGATCAGGAACGACAGTGTGGTCACGAAGGTCGACACCGGCACGCCGGGTGCCAGTGACAACAAAATGCCGCCGACCGCCGCGATCTCGGCGAAAACCACCGCGAGCACGGTCGCGCGGACCGGGTTCGCGGTGAGCTGGGCCGCCGCGGCCGCGGGGGTGATCAACAGCGCGAGAACCAGCAGCGCGCCGACGATCTGCACGCCGAAGGCGGCGGTGATCCCGAGCATGACCGCGAAGACGATCGAGAGCGCGCGTACCGGAACACCCTTGGCCACCGCGACTTCCGGATCGCTGCTGGCGAACAACAGTGGGCGGTAGACGAAGGCGAGGACGGCGAGCACCCCGATGGTGCAGGTGGTGAGCAGCGCGAGCCCGCTGTAGCCGACGCTGACGACCTGTCCGGTCAGCAGCGAGAATTTCGATCCGGCCCGTTCCGGCCCGAGCCACAGGAAGAGCACGGACAGGCCGAGGCCGAACGACAGCACCACCGCGATCACCGAATCGCGTTCCCGCGCTTTGGTTCCCAGCGCGCCGAACAGGACGGCGGCGACCACCGATCCGATGATCGCACCGAGCCCGACGCCGATTCCGGCGAGCAGCGCGGCCGCCGCGCCGGTCAGTGACAGTTCGCTGGTGCCGTGTACCGCGAACGACATCTGCCTGCTGATGATGAGCGGACCGATCGCCCCGGCCAGCAGGCCGAGCATCGCGGCGGCCAGCACCGCCTGTTGGACGAAGTCGTAGGAGAGCAGGTCGGCGGTGGTGCCGAAATCGAACATCCTCGAGAACACGCCCGCGAGTTTGTCGTTCACGCGCGCACCCGGTTCGGATCGGTATCGGCATGGCAGTGCTGTGCGCCCGCCGCGCCGAGCGCGTCCATGGTGTCACCGGTGCCGACGACGACGAGCCGTCCGCGTACCCGAAGCACGTCGACCTCGGTGCCGTACAGCTCGGAGAGCACCTCCGAGGTCATCACCTCGTCCGGCGGCCCGATCCGGAACCGGCCGTCGACCAGGTACAGCACCCGGTCCACCAGCGGCAGAATCGGATTGATCTCGTGGGTGACGAACAGTACCGCGGTGCCGTGCGCGCGTCTGCGCTGCTCGATCAGTTCGGAGACCAGGCGTTGGTTGGCCAGGTCCAGACTCAGCAACGGTTCGTCGCACAGCAGCACCTTCGGGTCGCCGACCAGCGCCTGCGCGACCCGTAGCCGCTGCTGCTCACCACCGGACAGCGATTCCAGGGGGTGCTGGGCGAACGCCTCGGCCCCCACGTCGGCGATGGCGGCGGCGACCTTGCGCTTGCGTTCGGCGCGGCCGCGCAGTCCGAGTCCCCATCGGTGTCCGTCGACGCCGAGGCCGACGAGGTCGACGCCGCGCAACTGCACGCCCGCGTCGATCGTCTTCTGTTGCGGCACATAGCCGATATCGTGATTGCCCGCTCGAACGGGCGTTCCGGCGATGTGCGCGTGCCCGGAACTGAGCGCGAGCCGCCCGAGCAGCACCCGCATCAGCGAGGTCTTACCCGATCCGTTGGGACCGAGGACGGCGACGAATTCGCCCGGCGCGACCTCGAGGTCGAGGTCCCGCCACAGCGTGCGATCGCCGAAGGCGAGGCTCGCGGCTTCGAGGCGGACCGCGGCCGCACCGTCGGTGCCGGTCGCCCGCCGTTCCAGCCGATCGGTGTGCTCGGTCAGCGCGGCTCCCTTGTTCATCGCACGCCTACCGGAGTGCGGAGGCGAGCGCCTCGGCGTTCTTGCTCTGCCACTGAATGTAATCGACCCCTTCGGGCAGGGTTTCGCTCACCTCGACCACGGCGACTCCGTTCTTCTCGGCGATATCGCGCAGGTCGCGGGTGATCTTGTCCTGGGTCTGCACGTTGTAGACCAGGGCGCGTACCCGCTTGCCGGTCAACAGGTCGCGGGTGGCGGCGACGGCGGCGGGCGCGGGATCGGTCTCCTGTTCGATCGCCTCCTGGAATTCGGCGGGGGTGCGGTCCAGCGCACCCGAGGCGAGCAGCAGGTAGTGCGCGAGCGGTTCGGTCTGCAACACCGGGGTGCCGGGGTGTTCGGCGGCGATCTTGCCGGTGATCGCGGAGACGCCGGTCAGCCGGGCCTTGAAATCCGCCGCGCGTTCGGTGTACCCGGCGGCGTGGTCGGCGTCGACCTCGCCGAGTGCCGCGGCGATCCGGTCGGCGACGGTCGCGACGGTGGTGACGTCGTACCAGACGTGCTCGTTCTCGTCGGAGGTGTCGGTGCGCGACTCGAAGGCGTCGACGGTGCGCTTGCCCCTGCCCTCGATCGCCTTCTCGATGAATTCGTCGTAGCCGCCGCCGTTGTAGACGATCAGGTCGGCGTCGCTGATCTTCGCCGATTCCACCGCCGAGGTCTCGTGCGAATGGGGATCGGCGGCCGGATCGGTGATCAGCGCGGTCACCGTGGCATCCGAACCCGCGATGACCGAGGCGATACTGCCCCACACGTTGGTCGAGGCGACGACTTCGGGCTTCCCGGAATCGTCGGAGCCGCTGCCGCAGGCGGTCAGTGTCGCCGCGGTCGCCACCCCCAGGGCGAGACCGGCGAACTTCAGGGCGAATCGACTCTTCACGCGGAGGACTCCTGGTGCGGTGGATCTGGGTGCGTCACGGCTCCGGCGGGGCTGATCACCCGGGTCCGTGGTGCGCTAGATCATAATGGAAATCGTTACCGTTTAACTTTAACAGGGGTCCGCAAATCGGGAACCGCCCACCCACCGCCCAAACCCTGCCCGGGCGACGCCAAGGGGGTCGAACCCGCGCACCACCGCACCGACGCCGAACGCCGCGCCCGGTTCACCAGCGGTGACCGTGCGCGGCGTTCGGGGGTCGATCAGACCAGCGCGTCCGCGGGCTGGCCGAGAAGTTGCGCACAACGCAGCAGACCGAGGTGGCTGTAGGCCTGTGGATGGTTTCCGAGCGAACGTTCGGCGACCGGGTCGTACTCCTCGCTGAGCAGTCCGGTCGGTCCGGCGACATCGACCAGCTGGGCGAACAGGGCCTCGGCGTCCGAGCGCCTGCCGATCAGCAGGTACGCCTCGACCAGCCAGGCCGCGCACAGGTGGAATCCACCCTCGCCGCCGGGCAGGCCGTCGTCGTGGTGGTACCGATAGACCGTCGAACCGCTGCGCAGTTCGGCCTCGGTCGCCACCACGGTCGCGGCGAAGCGCGGATCGGACGGGTCGATCAGTCCGCTCAGGCCGATGTGCAGGGTCGCCGCGTCCAGATCCGTGCCGTCGTAGGCCGCGGTGTAGGACTGCACCTCGTCGTTCCAGCCCTTGGTCTTGACCTCGTCGGCGATGGTGTCGCGCAGGACCACCCAGGCCGGATCGACGTGGCGCTGGAATTTCTGCGCGAGCGTCAGCGCGCGATCCACCGTCAGCCAGCCCATGACCTTGGAGTACACGTGGTGGCGCGGGTTGCCGCGGATCTCCCAGATGCCGTGGTCGGGTTCGGTCCAGCGCCGCTGGACCGCGGAAACCATGGCGCGCACCAGTTCCCAGTCGGCGTCGGGCAGTACCCGTGCCGGGTCGGTGCTGCCCTGCTGTTCGCGGGCGTGGGCGAGCGAGGCGATGAGATCGACGATCGGGCCGAACACGTCGAGCTGCACCTGCATATTCGCGGCGTTGCCGACGCGCACCGGACGCGAACCCGCGTATCCCGGCAGCTGATCGATGACGGCCTCCGGGGGCAGCGTCTCGCCGTAGAGCGTGTACAGCGGGTGCAACCGCTCCGGGCCCGGCAGCGTCTCCAGTACCCGGTGTACCCAGCCGAGGAAGGCGTCGGCCTCGCCGAGCGATCCGAGCGAGACCAGTGCCTGCGCGGTGAGCGAGGCGTCGCGCAGCCAGCAGTACCGGTAATCCCAGTTGCGCACGCCGCCGATATCCTCCGGCAGCGATGTGGTGGCCGCGGCCAGGATCGAACCGGACGGCGCGTGCACGAGGCCGCGCAGGGTCAGCGCCGAACGCTTCATGAGATCGGGCTTGAGCGGCGGCAATTCGAGTCCGGCGGCCCAGGATGCCCAGTAGCTCTCCGCTTCTCGTCGACGCTCCAGCTCGCTGCTCATCGCCGGTGCGAGATCCTGCGTGCCACAGCGCAATTCGAGCACGATCGACCCGTCGGACGGATCGACGACGGCGCGCGCCACATCGTGGGTACCGTCGGTCTCGATCTGCCATTCGACGCCGGGGGAGCGCAGCACCATCGGATCGTTGGTGCCGAGCACCCGCAGGCCGGTCTGCTCGCGCTCGATGGTCACCGGCACCTGGCCGAATTCCGGCCGGGGCGCGAAGGTGACGACGGCCTTGGCGTCGCCGCTGATGACCCTGGTCAGATCGGTCCGGCTCGGATCGACGTCGTGCGGCAGGTAGTCGACGACCGACAAACTGGCCCAACGGGTTTCGACGGTCATGGTGCCGTCGACGTACCGCTGCGACAGCGGCAGGCCCGGTCGCTCGGGCGCGATGGTGAAATGCCCCGCCTGCGGCCCGCCGAGCAGATGCGCGAAGACCGCGGCCGAATCGGGTTCGGGATGGCAGAACCAGGTGACCGTGGCATCGGGGGTGAGCAGCGCCACCGAACGCGGGCTCGCCAGCATGGTGAGCCGTTCGATCCGCGGCGCGCTCGCGCCCGCCAGCCAGGTGCGCCGTTCCTCCAGCAGGAAGGCGAGAGCCTTCGACACGTCCTCGGTGCTGTCCACCCGGAATTTGGCGAGGCTGTCACCCGCGCCGACCTTGATGCCGAGGTCGGGGCCGGACAGGACCCGGAACGCCTTCTCGTCGGTGACATCGTCGCCGAAGAACACCGCCGCGGTCGCACCCTCCTGATGGCGGATGGTGTCGAGCGCGGTGCCCTTGTCGGTGGGGATGACGGCCAGTTCGATGACCGCCTTACCCTCGGTCACCTGGACGCCGACCCAGCAGGCCGGGCCCAGACGGGCCGACTTCAGCGCGCGCAGTCCGATCTCGGGACTGGCGTTGCGCACGTGCAGCGCGATACTCGCCGGCTTGATCTCCACCGCGACGCCGGGATTCTCCTCGGCGATCTGCGTCAGCGAGGTCTGCACCTCGCTCAGCAGATGTTTGGCGTCGTTGTCGATCGCGTGCACGAAGCCCACATCGAATTCCGAGCCGTGGCTACCGATCAGTTGTACTTCCACCGGGAGCCGTGACAATGCGGCGAGATCCCGCAGCGCGCGGCCGGAGATCACGGCGGCGGTGGTTCCGGTGAGACCGGCGAGAGCGCGTAAGGCGCTCACCGATTCCCGGTGGGGATACGCCTTCGCCGGGTCGGACACGATGGGCGCTAATGTCCCGTCGTAATCCGACGCGATCAAGAGCCGTGGCTCGCGCGCGATCGTCGACAATGCACGACGAAGTTCCTTTGGCAGATCCTGTGCGCTCACGCATCCAACCTAGTGATCGGAGGAGTTTAATTCTGGGCGGGCAAAACAATACTGTGTTGAATTCGTCGCACCGCAGTGCGCCGGTGCGCGTGCGGGGGTGTCCGACGACGCGAACCGGATTCGCCCAGTTAACATATGGGTAACTGGCCGGTAACCTTTCAACGGACCGGAGCGACCCGTGTCGCGAGGCGATCACGAGCGTGCTCGCCGGGGCATGGTGGCGCCTCGGCTCTAGTGCCGGGGGTGAGTCGCTTTGCCGGACATCGAGGTTCGAATCCGGGTCGGCGACCGCGGGCAAACGCGGCATACGACAACGGTAGCCCGGCTGCCGCACTATTGTGCGACGGCCGGGCTACCGGTTGGGCTTCGATGTCGGCGCGAAAGCCTCCAGCTATTTCAGAGCGCCATCGCCGAGAAGCAGATCCACGGTCAGTTCGAGGCGATCGGTCACATCGGTCGCCGAGGCCCGGCGAGTGAGCCAAGCCACCAGGTTCGAAAGCCACACATCGCTTATCACCCGTGCGATGGCGAGTTGCCTTTCGGTGGGCTCGCCGTCGTTCATGGCGCGGGCGAAGACCCGGTCCATCACCTTGCCTACCCGGTCGACCTCCGCGGCCGCCGAAGCGTCGGCGAACATGAAGGCGCGGGTCATCGCCTCGGTGAGCAGTGGGTCGCGCTGCATCATTCTGGTGATCTGGGTGAGCAACAGATGCATGCGTTCGCGCGGCGACTGTCCGGCCAGTGGTTTGCGTTTGCCCTCGATCTGCTCGAATTCGCGCGACAGCGCCGAAACGAGCAGATGCACTTTGGAGGGGAAATAGCGGTAGAGCGTGCCGACGGCGACATCGGCGCGTTCGGCGACCGCGCGCATCTGCACCGCGTCGTAACCGCCCTTGGAGGCCAGGGCCAGCGTCGCGTCCAGAATTCGCTTACGTCGTTCCCGCTGCGCGGCCGAGCTCAGCTCGTCCTCGCTGAGCGTGGCGACGGTGGTGGCGGGCCGGGCGTTGTTGGCCCCGCGCCGTTCCTTGGGAGCCGTGTTCTCGCGCCGTGCTACCGCCGCCTCCGCGCCGTTCGCTGGCGCCGAAGGGCTCGAATCGGCGGGCTGCGATCGGGATGGACTTGCCATGAGATGAGAGTCCTTTCCTGGCGTCGTTTCGTCGGCTGGCATGCGCGGCGGGGCCGGGCGCCCCAAGTCGCTCTCTTGACTTGGACCCGGCCTTGATATTAGAACATGTTCTAGGTGTGGGCGTCACGCCGGAAAGGCGGTACGGAGTGTGACCATCGCCACCACTGACGAGCATAAAGCCGTTCAGGAGTCGATGCGCGGATGGGCCGGATCGGTCCGGCCGATTGCAACAATGCGGGCCGCCACCAGCGCGGGAGAGAGTTCACGGTCCGATCCGGCTGGACAACCTTTCTGGCGTGCGTACTGGCCCGCGCTCGCCGACCTCGGGATCTTCCGCGTCGCCGTCGCCGAGGAGGCGGGCGGTGCGGGAGGTACAGTGGCCGACCTCGCGGTGCTCGTCGAACAGGCCGCCCACGATCTGGTCGGTGGCCCGGTGCTGTCCACGGCACTGGCGAATCTGATCACGGCGGGCGCCATCGACGAGGACATGCCATGCGGCGTCGCGCTCGACTTCGTTGTCGAATCCGCGGTCAGCGTACCGGCCGCGGACGAGAACCTGTTGCTCGAGGGTGTCTGGGAGCTGGTGCTCGGGGCGGCCGATGACACCTCGGTGCTGCTGCCGGTCCGCACACCGGAGGGTCCGCGCCACGCCCTGATCGCCCCGAATGCCCCCGGTCTGCGTATCGAGCAACTGCCGCAGGCCGACCCGAGCGCGCCACTGGCGCGCGTGTACTGCGACGGCGTGACGGTGCCCGCGTCGCGGTTGTTCACCGCGCCGCACGCGATCGAGGATCTCGTCGTCGTCCTCGTCGCGGCGGAACTGTCGGGACTCGCTGGCTGGTGCCTGGACACCGCTGTCGAATACGCCAAGGTGCGTGAGCAATTCGGTCGCAAGATCGGCTCTTTCCAAGCGGTCAAACATATTTGCGCGTGGATGCTGTGCCGAACCGAACTGATCCGCGCGGTCGCCGCCGACGCCGCCGCCGCGGTCGACGAGGGCGGGGCGGAACTGCCGATCGCCGCCGCCATCGCCGCCACCGTCGCGCTGGACGCCGCGGTGGAGACCGCCAAGGACTGCATCCAGGTCCTCGGCGGCATCGGTTTCACCTGGGAACACGATGCGCACTTCTATCTGCGCCGGGCCACGGCACTGCGTCAGCTGCTCGGCGGCTCGGACCGGTGGCGGGCCAGGGTGACCGAACTGACCAGGGCCGGGCAACGCCGGACGACCGGCGCCGATCGGGTCCTGGCCGCGGACGGCGTCGAGGTGGACGACACCGGTGACCTGGCCGCCGAGGTGGCCGCGATCGCCGCGCTGCCCGCCGACGAGCGCGCGGGCGCGCTGGTCGACGCGGGCCTGACCATGCCGCACTGGCCCGCCCCCTACGGTCGCGCCGCGAATCCCATGACCGGACTGGTGATCTCGGAGGAGTTGCGCCGTCACGGCATGAAGGCGCCCGACCTCGCCATCGGTGGCTGGGCCGTGCCGACCCTGCTGCAACACGGCACCCGGGAACAGATCGACCGCTTCGCGTGGCCGACCCTGCGCGAAGAGGTCGTCTGGTGTCAGCTGTTCAGCGAACCCGGCGCCGGATCGGATCTGGCCGCGCTGCGCACCACAGCCAAGAAGGTCGACGGCGGCTGGGTGCTCAACGGCCAGAAGGTCTGGACCTCGCTCGGCGACCGGGCCGATTGGGGAATCTGTCTGGCGCGCACCGACCCCGCGGCGGCCAAACATCGTGGCATCAGCTATTTCCTGGTGGATATGCGGACCGAGGGCGTCGACGTGCGCCCGCTGGTGACGATCACCGGTGAAGCCCGGTTCAGTGAGGTCTTCCTGGACGACGTGTTCGTCCCGGACGACGGTCTGGTCGGCGAGGTGAACAACGGTTGGAAGATCGCCAGGTCGACCCTGTCGGCCGAGCGGGTCGCGATGGGCGGCAACGGCATCGGACCGGTGCTCGAGGAACTGATCGCGAAACTGCCCGAATCCGGGCCCGGCGCCGAACTCACCGGTGATCGTCTCGGCGCGCTGATCGCCCAGGCCATCTCGGGTCTGCTGGTGGAACAGCGCGCGGTCATCGAGATGCTGTCCGGCGGCGACCCGACGGCGCTCAGCAGTGTCCGCAAACTGGTGGGTGTTCGCCACCGGCAGGACGTGGCGGAATTCGCCGCGACCACGGCGGGTCCGGCCGGGGCGCTGGCATCCGACGAGGTCAAGGAATTCCTGCTCACCCGCTGCCTGTCGATCGCGGGCGGCACCGAACAGATCCTGCTCACCGTGGCCGGTGAACGGGTGCTCGGCCTGCCTCGCGACGCGAGCGGTTAGTCGACGAGGGAACTGGGAGATACAGCGTGGACTTCACCAGGGACGAGGGCCAGGACGCCGTGGCCGAGGTCGTCGTCAGCGTGCTCGAGCGGGAGCAGGCGCGCGATTTCGAGCTGTGGCCGATCCTGGTCGACAGCGGACTGCTGTCGGTGGCCCTGCCGGAACGCTTCGGCGGCGACGGCATGGGCCTGTCCGAGATCTCGGTCATGTTGACCGAACTGGCCACCGACGCGGTGGCCGTACCCGCTCTGGCGACACTGGGTCTCGCCCTGCCGCCGCTGCTGGCCGGACTTCCCGACAGCGTCGCCGCGCGGGTGTTCCCCGAGATCGCGGGCGGCGCGATCCTCACCGTGGCGCTGAGCGAACCGGGCGCGCCCTTCGTGGACAAACCCTCGACCACCGCGGTCGTCGACGGTGATTCGGTGATCGTCACCGGAGCCAAGATCGCGGTGCCCTATGCCGAGCAGGCCCGTTGGCTGCTGATCCCGACCGATACGGGGCTGGCCCTTGTCGACGCCGGGGCCGACGGGCTGACCATCACACCGACGCCGACCTCCGGCGGCATACCGGAGGCCGGGGTGCGCCTGGACGGTGTGCGGATTCCGGCCGAGCAATTGATCCCCGACGGACTCGCCCGATTGCATCGCACCGCGATCGCCGCCATCGGTTCGGTCGCGGACGGACTGCTGAAGGGCGCGCTGGTGCTCACCGCCGAACATCTGCGGACCAGACACCAGTTCAACCGTCCGCTGGCCGAATTCCAGGCGGTCGCACAGCAGATCGCCGATCTCTACGTCGTCTCACGCACCCTGCACGCCGCGGCGGTGTCGGCGAACTGGGCTCTTGCCCAGGACGCCGAGACCGCGGCCACGCCGGAACACCGGGAACGCACCGACGACGATCTGGACGTCCTGGCCTATACCGTGGCCTCCGAACTGCCCGCCGCGATGCAGAAGTGTCATCACCTGCACGGCGGTATCGGCGTCGACGTGACCCATTCGATGCACCGCTATTTCTCACAGGCCAAGGACATCGCCCGCTGGCTCGGCGGCGCGTCGTTCCGACTCGACCGATTGGGGACCAGATGTTCATCGACCTGACCACCGAGCAACGCGCGCTGCGTGCCGAACTGCGTTCCTATTTCGCCGATCTCGTCACTCCGGAGGAGGAGGCGCAGATGCAGGTGAACCGTCACGGCGACGCCTACCGTGCCGTGGTGCACCGGATGGGCGCCGACGGCTGGCTCGGCGTCGGCTGGCCCAAAGAATACGGCGGCCAGGGTTTCGGCGCGGTCGAACAGCAGATCTTCTACAACGAGGCGGTGCGCGCCGATGTGCCGTTGCCGCTGGTCACCCTGCTGACCGTCGGCCCGACCCTACAGACCTACGGCACCGACGAGCAGAAGCGGAAATTCCTGCCGGGAATCCTCTCCGGCGACATCCATTTCGCGATCGGCTATTCCGAACCCGAGGCGGGCACCGACCTGGCGGCCCTGCGGACAAGCGCGGTGCGTGACGATTCCGGCGACTGGATCGTCAACGGGCAGAAGATCTTCACCACCGGCGCGCACGAGGCCGATTTCATCTGGCTGGCCTGCCGCACCGGAACGGTCGAATCCCGCCACCGTGGCATCACCATCCTCATCGTCGACACCACCGACCCCGGCTATTCGTGGACGCCGATCATCACCTGCGACGGTGCCCACCACACCAACGCCACCTATTTCGACAGCGTTCGCGTACCCGCGAACATGCTGGTCGGACAGGAGAACCGGGGTTGGCAGCTGATCACAACCCAGCTCAATCACGAGCGGGTCGGCCTCGGCCCGTCCGGCAAGATCGAACAGCTCTACGACCGGGTGCGCGACTGGTCGGGCGCGCACAATGTGCTCGCCGAACCGGATGTGCGGCGCTCGCTCGGACGGATGCACGCCATGGTCCGGCTCAACGAACTGCTGAACTGGCAGGTCGCGGCCACGGTGGACAGTAAGACCGACGACCCGATGGGCGTCATCGCGGACGCGTCGGCCACCAAGGTGTACTCCACCGAAGCGCTCCAGGAAGCGGGCAGGCTGGCCGAGGAGATCGTCGGCGGCCACGGCGATCCGGCCGACTCCGACACCGCGGCCCTGCTGACCTGGCTGGACCGTCGCACCAAACAGAATCTGGTGCTGACCTTCGGCGGCGGCGTCAACGAGGTCATGCGCGAACTCGTCGCCACGGCCGGGCTGAAACTGCCGCGCGTACCCCGCTAGAGGACAAGGAGACTCGCGTGCCGGACATCACAGCACCGGAAGAGATCACCGCCGCCGCCGAAGCGATCATGGCCGCGGGCGAATGCGCCCCGCGCCTGGCGCGCGACCCGGTGAACCAGCCCATGATCAACAACTGGGTGGAAGCCATCGGTGACACCAACCCGATCTACGTCGACGAGGAGGCCGCCCGCGCGGCCGGACATCCCGGCATCGTCGCGCCGCCCGCTATGGCGCAGGTGTGGACCATGTTCGGGCTCAACGGAGTTCGACCGGCCGACGATCCGATGGGCACCGCCACCGCACTGCTCGACGAGGCCGGATTCACCTCGGTGGTCGGCACCAACTGCGAGCAGATCTATCACCGGTACCTGGTGCCGGGCGAGCAGGTGACCGTCACCAGTCAGCTCGACAGCGTCGTCGGCCCCAAACGGACCGGACTCGGCGACGGCTGGTTCCTGACCTTCCGCACCAAGTGGTACGTCGGCGACGAGAACGTCACCGAAATGCTTTTCCGCATACTGAAATTCGCACCCGGCACCGCGAAACCGCAGCAGCAGGCCGGTGAGCGGGTCGTACCGCTGGTCTCCCATGACACCGAATTCTTCTGGGAGGGAGCGAAAGCGGGCGAGCTGCGCGTCCAGCGACTGCCCGACGGATCGCTGCGGCATCCGCCGATCCCCGCGCTGTGGAAGGACAAGTCCGAGGTCACCGATTACGTGGTCGCCTCCGGCCGGGGCACGGTGTTCAGCTACGTCGTGCACCACGCGCCGAAGGTGCCCGGCCGTGGACTGCCGTTCGTGGTCGCGCTGGTCGAGTTGGAAGAGGGCGTGCGCATGCTCGGCGAATTGCGCGGCATCGACCCGGCCGAGGTCAAGGTCGGTCTGCCGGTGCGAGTGGATTTCGAAGCGCTGGACGACGACTCCACGCTGCCGTACTGGAAGGTTTCCGAATGACGACCGTGTCCGAACCGGATCTCCGCGTCGGCGCGGTGTTGCCGGAGTTGGTGATCCACGCCGATCCCACCTTCGTCATCAGCACCGCCATCGCCACCAGGGATTTCCAGGATGTGCACCACGACCGCGACAAGGCGGTCGCGCGCGGGTCGAAGGACATCTTCGTCAACATCCTCACCGACACCGGACTCGTGCAGCGTTTCGTCACCGACTGGGCCGGTCCGCGCGCCGTCGTGAAATCCATCGCCCTGCGCCTGGGGGTACCGCTCTACTCCGGTGACACGCTCACCCTCGCGGGCACGGTGACCGAACTCGACGGCGACGACATCCATATCGAGGTCACCGGGCGCGACAGCCTCGGCGACCACATCACGGCGAAAGCTGTGATCGCTTTTCCACGGAGGTCACAGTGAGAGACAATCGCGCAGCCGCTCGCTGTGACCGACCGGGTGCGGGTGTCCCGCAGGTTACGGAGGTCACAGTGAGAGACAATCGCGCAGCCGCTCGCTGTGACCGACCGGGTGCGGGTGTCCCGCAGGTCACAGGGAGCCGAAGTGAGTGAGCAGAAAGGGCTGTCGGGGCGGGCGGCGGTCGTCGGTATCGGCGCCACCGATTTCTCCAAGGATTCCGGCCGCAGCGAATTGCGTCTGGCCGCCGAGGCGGTCACGGCGGCGTTGGCCGACGCGGGGCTCACGCCCGCCGACGTCGACGGCCTGACCACCTTCACCATGGATACCAACACCCAGGCCGCCGTCGCGCGGGCCGTCGGTATCCCGCACCTGAAATTCTTCTCCCACATCGGTTACGGCGGCGGCGCGGCATGCGCGACCGTGCAGCAGGCCGCGATGGCGGTCGCCACCGGAATCGCCGACGTGGTGGTGGCCTACCGCGCCTTCAACGAGCGTTCGGTCTCCCGTTTCGGGCAGTTCTCCACCGCGCTCGCGACCGCGCCCACCTCATCGGGCATCGACGCGGGCTGGTCCTACCCGCACGGTCTCGGTACCCCGGCCGCGCAGGTCGCCATGGTCGCGCGGCGCTACATGCACGTCTACGGCGCGACCAGCGAGGATTTCGGCCGGGTCGCGGTCGCCGATCGCAAACACGCCGCGGTCAATCCCGACGCGTTCTTCTACGGCAAACCGATCACGCTGGAAGACCACCAGAATTCCCGCTGGATCGCCGAACCGCTGCATCTGCTCGACTGCTGCCAGGAATCCGACGGCGGCGTCGCCATCGTCGTCACCAGCGCGGAGCGGGCGAAGGATCTGCCGCAGCGCCCGGCCGTCATCGTCGGCGCCGCGCAGGGCAGCGGAGCCGACCAGTACGTCATGACCAGCTACTACCGCGACGCCCTCACCGGTCTGCCGGAAATGGGTCTGGTCGGCGACCAACTGTGGTCCCAGAGCGGCCTGCGCCCCGACGATATGCAGGCGGCGATCCTCTACGACCACTTCACCCCGTTCGTCCTCATGCAACTCGAGGAACTCGGTTTCTGCGGGCGCGGCGAAGCCAAGGATTTCATCGCCGACGGCGCGATCGAACTCGGCGGCCGACTCCCGCTCAACACCCACGGCGGTCAACTCGGCGAGGCCTATATCCACGGCATGAACGGCATCGCCGAAGCCGTCCGCCAGATCCGAGGCACCTCGGTCAACCAGGTCGACGCGGTCGAGAACATCCTGGTCACCGCGGGCACCGGCGTCCCCACCTCGGGCCTGGTCCTCACCGCCGGCTGACGGTAATTCAGTTCGCGTCGTAGGGGAGCAGAGTGAAGTGATCTGCTCCCCACAGCGGACGAAGCCGACGGAAATGCCGCTGGTCCAACGTGAGCAGTGTCGTTGTGCGATATCTGTCGGCCAACACCACATTCGACGCGTCGGCGATTCCCACGTAGTCCTTCGGGCTATCGAACTTGCGAGTCAGTTCAACAGCTACCGCGTGATCTTCGGGCGCCCACTCTGCGAGTTCGTATGCTCCGGTCACGATGTCTCGGCCGAATGCGCGGGCGGCATCGGCTCCGAGGCGAGAGGAGAGCATGTAGTCCGCTTCGGCGACTATGAACGGTGAGACGACGAGGAGACCTGCGGCTTCGGTGAGGATGCCGGCCAGCGGTACGTGTTCGTCGTATGCCTCATCGAACACAGCGAGTATCGCGCTCGTATCGACAACGACAGCGTTCACTCGCCGAAGCCTCGAGCCAGCTCCGCGTCGATCCGATCCGCGCTCAGAGGTTCGGTACTTCGATATCCGCCGATCGTCGGGCGTGGCTTGGCACCGCTCTCATCGATCAGGCGGTCGATCTCTTGCGCGAGCGTCAATCCATGCGTCGCCGCAAGTCGGTGCAGCCGGTCCCGAGTTGCTTTGGGGACCTTGATGGTGGTCGCAGTCATACCGGCGAGTATACCGAACTGCCGATCACCGCAGGGTGATGGCGGTTGCCTTGCGTAACAGTAGGTCTCGTTCGCGTTCGTTGCCCGCGAGTCGGGCGGCGGCCTCGAATTCGGCGCGGGCCTCGTCGCGGCGGCCGAGGCGGGCGAGGAGTTCGCCCCTGGTCGCGGGGAGCAGGTGGTAGCGGGCGAGGCGGCCGTCGGCGACCAGTGCGTCGACCAGGCGGAGGGCGGCGTCGGGGCCGACGGCCATGGCCACCGCTGCGGCCCTGTTGAGTTCGACGACCGGTGAGGGCGCGATCCGGCCGAGTGCCTCGTAGACGACAACGATGCGTTCCCAATCGGTGTCGTCCACCGAATTTGCGACGGCGTGAGTTTCGGCGATGGTCGCCTGGAGGGCGTACGCGCCGCGACCGCAGCCGAGCGCGTCCACCAGTCGCAGTGCGATCCGGCCGCGCGTGATGCTGCTGCGATCCCAGCGCCGCCGGTCCTGGTCGGCGAGCAGGATCGGATCGCCGTTGACGTCGGTGCGCGCGGGAAAGCGCGCCGAGGTCAGCTCCATCAGGGCGAGCAGGCCGTGCACCTCGGAGGCGTCCGGGACGAGCCCGGCGAGAACGCGGCACAGCCGCACCGCCTCCAAGCCCAGTTCCGGCCGCATCCAGGTGTCGCCGCGGCCCGCCGCGTAACCCTCGTTGAACATCAGATAGAGCACGCCGAGCACCCCGGCCAGCCGAGGTCCGAATTCGAGCCGTTCCGGCACCTCGAACTGCACCCCGGCGGCGGCGAGTGTCTTCTTCGCCCGCACGATCCGCTGCTGCACGGTGGCGGTCGAGACCAGGCACGCGCGAGCGATGTCCTCACTCGACAACCCGCCGACCACCCGCAGCGTGAGCGCCACCTGCGCTTCCCTGGCGAGTACCGGATGACAGGCGATGAACACCAGCCGCAGCACGTCGTCATCGATGTGGTCGGGATCCCACGGTGGTTCCGTGTCGTCCTCCAGCGCCATCTCGCGGGCGATTCCGGCCAGCCGTTCGGAGTAGCGTTCGTCGCGCCGCCAGCGATCGACGGCCCTGCGCTTGGCGACCGTGGTCAGCCAGGCGCCCGGATTCTTCGGAATCCCGGTCTGCGGCCACTGCGCCAGCGCGTCGACCAGTGCCTCCTGGGCGAGATCCTCGGCGAAACCGAAGTCGCCGACGGTCCTGGTCAATGTCGCGATGATCTTGGCGGATTCCATGCGCCAGACCGCCGCGACGGAACGCCGTACCGATTCCGTGCGGTCGTCCCGTGTCGAGGCGACGTTCATGGCTCGAACTCTCGAATTCTCGGTCGTGGATCTAGGAGTTGCGCGCCTCGGCCTCGTCGCGCCACTGGATTTCCTTCTGGATCCACTCGTTGTCCTGCGGGAAATCCTCGTTGCCGTGCACCCGGCGCACCTCGATCTTGGATCCCGGCCCGAGCGGCACGCGCTTGGCCCATTCCGCGGCTTCTTCCTTGGAAGCGACCTCGAGGATCCAGAACCCGCCGAACAGTTCGGTGGTCTCGCCGTAGGGGCCATCGGTGACCAGCGGCGGGTCGGCGGCGAAATCGACCACGAACCCTTCCTCCGGGCCCGCGAGTCCCTCGCCCGCGAGCAGCACGCCCGCCTTGATCAGGTCCTCGTTGTACTTGCCCATGGCCTCGATGACCTGCTCGAACGGGATGTTCTTCGAAGCTTCGATCGCCTCGTCGGTCGAACGCATGATCAGCATGTATTTCATCGTTTTCTCCTTCGTCACGGGTCGTGTCTCGACCCTCTCATCCATCACGTCGAACGAGAAGGACACAGATCGACCGCCCGCCGAAAGTTTTTTCGGAATTCTTTTCGACGCGGGTACCACGCCGGGTGCGGCCGCCGTCACGGCGTAGTTTGAGGCGGCAGCACCGCGTCGCCCCGAGGAGTTCGATGACACCCAAGCACCTGGTCGACGTGCACGTCCTCTTCCTGCGCGAGGACGAGATCCTGCTCAGTAAGCGCCGCAGTCCCGACGAATTCGACGGGAGTTGGCATCTGCCCGCGGGCAAACTCGAACGGGGGGAGTCCGTGACCGCGGCCGCGGCCCGCGAGGCCATGGAGGAAGTAGGTGTCACCCTCGATGCGGCGGAGCTGGAGCTGATCCACGTCTCGCACGTGGTCGCCCCGCACCTGCCCGCCCGCCTCGGCCTGTTCTTCCGAACCCGGCGTTGGATCGGTGAACCGGACAATCGCGAGCCGGACAAATGCTACGAACTGCGATGGTTCCCCCTCGCCGCCCTGCCCGAGAAGGTCATCTCGTACTCGCTGAACGGGATTCACGCACACCGCACCGGTGCCACCTATTCCGAACTCGGTTGGCGCCGGTCCGGATCGTGAGGGTCGTCCGACGCCGACCGTCCGATGCGCTCCGGCCGGTGGCGTCGGCCTCCCGCGGTCGTCCGCGCCAACCTCACCGGTCGTGCGCGGCACCACGCAGGAACGTCGACAGCAGCGCGGTCAATTGGGCGACGCTCTCGTCTGTCCCCGCCCGCATCCCGGCCCGCACCCCCGCGAGCCGGTCGAACACCGCGCCTTCGATCATCGCGACGAAATCGCCCGCCGACCGATCGGGATCGGCGATCTCCAGGGCAAGGAACAGATCGCGGGCGCGATCGACGGAGAACAGGCTGCGGGCGAGCCGATCACGCGAATCCGCGTCGCCGATCGATTCCACGATCAGCGCGTGCCGCGCGATCAGATGATTGCGGCGTTCGGCGAGTAGCCGATCCAGCCACCGGGCGACGGCGTGCGCGACGGAGTCGGGGTCGATGCGCCCGGTACCGGCGCGGACATCGGCGGTGCCCCGGTCGATGATCGCCGAATCGCTCCTCGTCGATGTATCGATGTCGATCGCCCGCATCAGTTCCGAAGCGAGGAAATCCTCGCGGGAGCGGATGGTGACGCGTTCCGAGATCGCGTCGACGAGTGCCTTCTTGGTGCGGAAGTAATAGGAGGCGGATCCGGGCGGCAGTGCTAGTTCGGCGTCGAGGGCGCGGTGGGTGAGCGCGCGGATACCCCTGGTGGCGATCAGGTCGATGGCCGTGTCGACGAGGCGTGCGCGGCGGTCGGTCGTGGACATCGTCACCTTCTGTGGCCGGGACGTTCGATACTCCTCTACAAATGTAGAGGACGGAGGAGGGTGTCATGGATACGGTCGAACTGGATGCCGATCAGCGTCGGGTCGCGGCCCGGCTGGGGGAGTTGCTCGACCAGCGCGGTCGGCCGGTGAAACGACGTCGGGGGATCTACCTGCACGGTCGCCCCGGGCGCGGCAAGACCATGCTGATGAACCGCTTCTTCGACAGCGTGGCCTCGAAACACAAGCGGCGCTGGCATTTCCATCACTTCTTCGCGCGGTTGCACGCCGCCGTCCACGAGACGGGTTCCATCGACGCCGCCGTCGCCGCACTGCTCGGTGACGCCGCGCTGGTCTGTTTCGACGAATTCCACGCCGACGACATCGGTGACGCGATGCTGATCGCCCGCGTACTCGACGCGCTGTTCGCCCGCCCCACGGTTCTCGTCCTGACCTCGAACCATCCACCCGCCGACCTGCTGCCGAACCCGCTGTACCACGACCGGTTCGCGCCGACCATCGACCGGATCGTTCGGCACCTGGACATCGTCGCCGTGGACGGCCCCGTCGACTATCGAACGTTGGGTGACAGCGCCGGAACAGGTTTCGCGGCCGGGCGCTACGTGATCACGGCGACGACCGGAGTGAGCGTGTCGTCCCAACCCGGGCGAACAGTGTCCGACGTTCTCGTCGGCACCCGCCGAATCCACGTCCGCGCGACGACGATCGATTCGATCACCGTCGATTTCGCCGCCCTCTGCGCCACCCCGACCTCGGCGGCCGACTATCTCGAACTCGCGCACCGTTTCCGGCGTTGGACGCTCACCGGCGTGCCTCGACTGCGCGAGGCGCCCCCCGACGCCGTCACGCGTTTGGTGAACCTGATCGACGTCCTCTACGACGCCGATCTGGAGCTGTCCGTCCACGCGGACGCGGCGCTGCCGGAGTTGCTGGACGGCGTGCTGGGTGTCGCCGGTGTCGCCCGAATTCGCAGCAGGCTCAGTGAGATTTCACAACCCGCGCGGGTGGCTTCTGGGTAGCTGACCCAGGCCGTTTCGAGTGGTACGTTCGTACCTGGTACACCGTATAAACCCGAGGTGATACGAAGTATTCGATTCTCTCTCGAACGGGCAGCCGGGCATGTAACTATGTGGCTGTTTCGGGCAGTACTCAGGTTTGGTGGTAATCCGGTTGGTTCGGGCGCGAGCGCCGATATCGCGCGTGATCGTGCTGATCACGCTGCTGGCGTGCGCCGCGATAGCGTTGCGCGGCCACATACCCGGCGCGGGCGATACCGTCGAGCATCGGTGGGTTCCCTCGGCGATAGCGGTGGCGCTGATGCCGGTGCTGTTCACCGTCTCGGTGGTGATCCTGCTCGCCGGGGTGATCGCGAGCAGACATCGCCTCCCGCTGTCCATGCCGGACGTCGACGACGATCCGGCCGGACCGTCGAAACCCGGCCGAACCCTGGAGATCGTCCTCGGCGTTCTCGCGGTGCTCGCGCTCGTCGCCGCGGCGGCCGTCGCCGTCTACACGATCGGCGTGCGGGGCGGGAACGAGACATCGCCCCCACCGGCGCGAACCACCCCCGGCGTCACCCCCGTCCCGGGCGGATCGGAGCCCACGGACCCCGGCGCGGCGACGGACGGGCTCAGCGGCCTTCCCCTGCTCCTGACCGGTATCGCCGCCGTCGCCCTGATCGTCGTCGCCCTCGCCGGGCTCGTCGTCGTGGCGCTCGCCGCCCGCCGCACCCCGCGCAGGGAAGCGCAGCCGGTTCCCGCCGCGCCCGCCGTCGTGGTCGATTCGCTGACCCGCGCCGCCGAAATGGGCCTGGCCGCGATGAACGCGCCCGGGCAGGACCCGCGCACCGCGATCATCGCCTGCTACGTCGCGATGGAACGCGGACTCGCCTCCGACCGCGCCGCCGCGCCGCTGGCCTCGGACACCCCGATGGAAGTGCTCGCCCGCGCCTTCGAACGCGGCGCCCTGCACGACGCGTCCGCGCGCGAATTGGTCAGCCTGTTCGAAGAGGCGCGGTTCAGCCCTCATTCGATGATGGAATGGCAGCGGATGCGCGCCGAACAATTGCTGCGAATCGTGCTCGCCGACCTCCAGGGGGCGCGGGCATGAACCGGGTCGTCGTCGTGGTCGCCGCGATGGTTCTCATCGCGGTGGCGGAACTGGTCACCTTCGGGAAAGCGCCGGGTGTACTGCTGCCGGTCGCCGCGATCCCATTGGCGCTGGCCGTCATCCAGTTGACGCTCGGGCTGCGACGCGGCCGGGAGCTCGACGAAGAGGAACCTCCCGACGATATGGAGAACGGCCCCGCCGAGATGCTGTATCGCTGGCACGCGCGGGCCCAGATGCTGGCCGATCGGGCGGAGGGCACCCGCGCCGACTGGGACCGGCACCTGCGTCCACTGCTGGCCAAGGAGTTCGAATTGTCCACCGGCCTACGGGTCGCGAAGAACAGGAAGGCGACCGAAGCCGCGGGCATCCTGCAATTCGGTCCGGAGCTGTGGCGCTGGGTCGATCCGGCGAACTCGGCACTGCGCGATCAGACCTCGCGCGCGCCGGGACGTGCCGCGCTGGACGAGATCCTGCGTCGTTTGCAGGGAATGTAGCGGTCGTTCATCACACGAATGGGTTGAGGCAAGTGCGAGAAGACATATGACGATGCCGATGGACGCGACGGTCCAGCGCACCGAAGCCGTTCTCCGGGAACTGTCCCGGGTGATCGTCGGTAAGCGCGACGAGTTGCAGCTGATCATGATCGCCGTGCTGTCGGGCGGGCACGTCCTCATCGAGGATCTGCCGGGATTGGGCAAAACCCTGATAGCGCGGTCGTTCTCGGCCGCGCTCGGCCTGGAGTTCACCCGGGTGCAGTTCACCCCCGATCTGCTGCCCGCCGATCTGCTCGGGTCGACGATCTACGACATGTCGTCGGGCCGTTTCAATTTCCGGCGCGGGCCGGTGTTCACCAATGTGCTGCTGGCCGACGAGATCAACCGGACCCCGCCCAAGACCCAGGCGGCGCTGCTGGAGGCGATGGCGGAGGGACAGGTGAGCATCGACGGTGAGACCTTCCCGCTGCCACAGCCTTTCATCGTCCTGGCGACCGACAATCCGATCGAGTACGAGGGCACCTATCCGCTGCCGGAAGCGCAGCTGGACCGTTTCGCCATCCAACTGCGCCTGGGCTACCTGTCCGAACACGACGAGGCCCAGATGATCCGGCGCAGACTCGAACGCGGCTCGACACCCCCGCAGGTCGGCAAGGTGGTCGAGGCGGGCGGTCTGTTGGAGATGCGCCAGTCGGTCGAATACGTGACGGTCCACCCGGACGTGGTGGGTTACGTGGTCGCGCTCGCCTCGGCGACCCGCTCACATCCGCAGGTCGAGGTCGGCGCGAGTCCACGCGCCGAATTGGACCTGGTCCAGATGGCCAGGGCCCGCGCGCTGCTGCTCGGTCGCGACTACGTGGTCCCCGAAGACGTGAAAGCGCTCGCCGTCCCGGCGATGGCCCACCGGATCACCCTGCGCCCCGAGATGTGGGTCCGCCGGATTCGCGGTGAGGACGTGATCGCCGAACTGCTGCGCCGCCTACCCGTTCCGCGCGCAAGTGTGACGTGAGCATGCGGGGTCTGCATCGCGCACCGGAACCCGACGAGTCGGGGGACGACACCGAGTCGCGTTCGACCGCGGCGGCCGACGCCGGGCCGGGGGCCGCGCCCGCGCCGAAAGGTGTCCCCTCCGACACCGGGCGTCGGTCGAGTTTCTGGTCGAGGGCCGCGAACAGGCCGGGGCCGACCGAACCCGAGTCGAGCGCTGCGCCGCCTCCGATCACGCGGCCGACAGCCGCCGACATCGGATCGGACTCCGCTGTTCGACCGGAATCTGCGGCCGGATCACGCCCCACCTCGGGATCGACCGCACCTCTCGGCCCGCTGGATGTGGGCCGGGTGGCTCCCGGTGGACCGGCCTCGGGCGCGGGGCGGGTGGCCCCTGCCGGACCTGTGTCGGGTACCGGGCAGGCAGGTGCCTTCGGTCCGGCGTCCGGCGTGGGGCGGATGGCCCCTGTCGGACCTGTGTCGGGCGCCGGGCAGGCAGGCCCCCTCGGTCCGGCGTCGAGCGCGGGACGGGCAGCCTCCGTTGGTCCGGTGTCGGACAGGGGGCGGGCAGCCCCTGCCGGATCGGTGTCGGACAGGGAGCGGGCAGCGCCTCTCGGACCCGCCACGAGCACGGGACCGGATCTCGGCATCGCGGCGGAATCGGGCCTGAACCCGGGTTCGGGCATCACGCGAGGTTCCGGTGCGCGTTCCGGACCGATCTCCGAAACCCGGCCCGGGTCGGGAGCGGACGCGGTGGCACCCGAACCGTGGCCCCGCACGATTCCAGCGTCCACCACCGGCCCGCGGCCGGCGGTGGACCCGGCAGCGGTTACCGCGCCGTCCGTGATCCAAGGCGCCGCCGGGCGCAGAGCCGCCGCGCAGGCGTCGAATGCCGGTGACCGGTCCGTCGCACGCCATCGCGATGTGACCAGAACCGTCGACGCCGAATTGCATTGGCGGCCCGCGGCTCTGGTGTACATGCTCGCCGTGTGCGCGGGTGTGGCGATGGTGGCGGCGGTCGCTTTCGGGCAGTGGCAGCCGATCCTGTTCGCCGCGCCCATGCTCGGCGTGCTCGCCACCGCGCGGTGGCAGCAGTCGCGTACCAGAATCCAGGTCGACGGCGGCGGTACGCTGCGCTGCTTCGAAACCGAAGAGGTGGTGCTGCCCGTCGCCGCCTACGTCGACACGGGACACGCCCTGCTCCGGCTGAAACCGGAGCCGGTCCACGGACTCGGGATCGAAATCGAGGAGGCGAGCGATTCCGGGACGGCGCCCGCCGGGTTGCGGCTGGCCCTCACCGCGGATCGCTGGGGCCGCTACCCCTGCGCCGTGCGGGTCTCCGCGCTCAGCCCGGCGGGCCTGGCGGTCGCCACCGCCGTGCTGCCCGCAGGGCAACTGTACGTGTACCCGATCACCGATCCGCAGCGAATGCGTTTGCCGCGCACCGAACTTCCCGAACGTCTCGGCACCCATCTGACCAGGAAATTCGGTCCCGGCGTCGAATACGCCGATATCAGGGCCTACGTACCGGGCGACCAGCTGCGGACCGTGAACTGGGCGGTGAGCGCCCGGCGCGGCAGGCTCCATGTCACCGAACGGCTGACCAACCGTTCGGCCGATGTCGTCGTCCTGGTCGACACCTCGCAACAGGCACCCGGCCCCGCGACGGATTCGCTGGAACTCTCGGTGCGCGGCGCCGCGCAGGTGGTGCAGTCCACCCTGCAAGCCGGTGACCGCACCGCCGTCGTGTGTCTCGGCGGCACACCGCGCTGGCTGCGCCCCGATATCGGTCGCCGCCAGTTCTATCGGATCGTCGACACGGTGCTCGAGGTCGGCGACGAACATATCGAGACGACCGGCACCCTCGCCCCGCACGCGGCGGTGCCGCTCGGCGCGGTCGTGGTCGCGTTCTCCACCCTGCTCGACACCCAATTCGCGCTGGCGCTGATCGATCTGCGCAAACGCGGACACGTTGTCGTCGTGGTCGACGTGCTGCGCGGCACACCGTTCCGCGACGGTCTCGACCCGACGCTGGCCCGCATGTGGCAGCTCGAACGGGCGACGATGTACCGGGATATGGGCACGGTCGGCGTCGATATCGTCGCGTGGACCGAGGGCGCACGGCTCGACCAGGTCATGCGCCTGTTGCCCGAACACCGCAGAAGGATCCGGGTGCGCCGATGACCAGATTCCTCGCCGTCCTGTCCGGCGCGCTGCTGGTCCTCGCGGTCGCGCTGATGATGCCGTTCGCGGCGATTCCCGCGATCGTCCTCGTCGTCGCGGGCTGGTGGTTCCGGGTGTCGGCGGTGACCGCCGTACTGCTCGCGCTCGGCGTCCTCGTCGCCTCCGAGACCGGAGTCCTGGCCGCGGCCGCCGCGGGCCTGGTGGCAACCACCTACCTGCTGAACACCGCGACCGTCTCCGCCCCCGTCGGCGTGGTACCGACCACCGTCCCCTCCGTCGCGGGCGCCGTCCTCTTCTCGGTGTGC